>CAZLIG010000320.1:0-1513 GCA_964559415.1 uncultured Rhodospirillaceae bacterium | reverse complement strand
CGCCCTAAAGAAGAAGAGCGGCAAGTTCAAGTTTATTTTCTTCATGCTTCTCGCCTGCCTCGCAATGCCGTTCATGCTGCCGACGGTCCTCTTGCTTTTGGCCGGCTTCGCACCGACCTACGTGGCCTTCTGGACCGACGACGACGACGAAAAGCGCGGCGCAACGTGCGTAAGCGCAATGAACTTCGCAGGCCTCGTGCCGTTCCTCATCGACCTCTGGACAAAAGGCCAAACGACCGGAAACGCCATGCGTATGTTGAGCGACAGCAACACATGGGTCGTCATTCTGGGAGCAGCCGCCATCGGCCAGTTGATCGCCTACGCCGTCCCCCAAGCCATCGCGACCATCACCCTCACAACCGCCGAAGCCCGAGCCAAAGCCCTAAAAAAGAACCTCGACCTCCTCAAACAATCCTGGGGAGCCGACGTCGGAACAGTTAAAACCGACAAAAGCGCCTCGTAAGGGAGACAGCCACCCTACGCCGCCGCGAACCTCTCCAACTCCTCGTCCGAAATATCGAAGTTCCCAAACACGTTCTGAACATCGTCGTTGTCTTCCAAAAGATCGACGAGCTTAAGCAACGCTTGCGCGCTGTCGCCCTCAATGGCCGTTTCCGTCTTCGGATACCACGTCAGCTTCGCGCTCTCCGGCTCACCGAACTTCGCCTCCAAAGCAGACCGCACAGCCCCAAAATCCTCGATAGAGCAAGTCACCGTATGGTTAGTCTCGTCGCTCTCGACATTATCCCCGCCCACGTCGATCACGGCCTCAAGCATCGCATCCGCCGACGCAACCTTTGCAAGGAAAACGCTCTCCCCCACGCGCGTAAACATAAAAGCCACCGAGCCGCTTTCTCCCATCGACCCGCCGTTCTTTGAAAACAGCGTGCGCAACTCCGCCGCCGTGCGATTGCGGTTATCCGTCAGCGCCTCGACAATCAACGCAACGCCGCCCGGACCATATCCTTCATAGCGCACCTCTTCATAGTTTGCCGAATCGTCCCCCGGCTGCGCCGACTTGATGGCGCGCGAAATGCGATCGCCCGGCATATTGTTTTTACGCGCTTCCTGAATGGCCGCCCTCAAGCGCGGATTGTGCGCCGGATCGGGAATCCCCTGCTTCGCCGAAACGATAATTTCGCGCGCAAGCTTGCTAAAAATTTTCGAACGCTTTGCTTCCGTCTTGCTCTTCTGATGCATGACGTTTTTTGCGTGTGAATGGCCGGACATATGATTTTCTCGAAGTTAGAAGTTGAGATATTCCCTAAACAGAACGCCCTTTCCGCCTAACAAAACAAGTCATCCCGGCGAAAGCCGGGATCCAGCGCCGCGCGTCTGCGCGGCATATGACCCCTGCGAAAACAGCGCCCCAAAGCACCTACCACAAACCAAAAAAAGAAGCAAAACCCCTCGGAACATCGCCGCCGCATCCACAGGCAACTCCCTCTCCGCCGCGAAGCGGGGGAGAGCGACTGTCTTGGAAGTCAAGCAATTTGCCATGGTTTTTTGTCCC
>CAZLIG010000319.1:0-1532 GCA_964559415.1 uncultured Rhodospirillaceae bacterium | reverse complement strand
GGTGATCCTGCAAAGGCTGGCGCGGCTGGAAGAGGAGATCGTGGCGGGACGGAAGCAGTTGGAGGGTTTGTTGGGATGATTCGAAAAATGGATATCCCGGAAGATTTCTTTTTCGGCTCCGTCCGTTCAATTCTTGCCGATCGGGATTTCCAAAAAGCTACGCATTGCGTAGCCAATCAGACTGGTCGTTTTGAGAAGCGGCACGAAAACAACGCGTTATCATTTTCTCCAAAAAAAGAAACTCTACGCACTGCGTAGATAATTGGGCTGGTTGTAGTACCGCCCAGCCATGCGGGATGTGTCGGGGAATCGACATGTGCAGGATTTCGGCCAGAAGGGGCTGAAGGATGAAGCAAGTTGGTCGGAATGCAGAGGTTGAACCTCAAGCCGAGGTCAAGCCGGTGATTGCCGCGGGGCAGAAGAAAATGGAGGGGTTGCTGAGATGAAGAAAAGAGTTCCTGTCTCGACGCTTTTGTTCGAGTATGACGAACGCCTCGGCGACTCAACTGAACCTGTCGTCCTTACCCTGACCGAGAAGAAAGGTTTTATCCCGCAGGAACAGCGCTTCAAAAAACGCCTGGCAACTGAAGATACATCGAACTACAAGGTCGTTCGCAAGTTCGACATTGCCTACAACCAGTATTTGCTGTGGGCTGGTGCGATCGCGCAAAACAAGGATTGGCAGGAAGGAATTGTCTCCCCGGCCTACCCAACTTTCAGAGTGTGCGAGGGATTTGACCCGCGATATGTCGACTGGCTTCTCAAAGGCGAACCGATTCGTCTCCGATACGATGCCATTTCATTCGGCGCCGTACCCCGGCGAAGGCGCGCAAAGGTCAGCGACTTTCTCTCGATAGACGTTCCAGAGCCTCCACCCCTTTCCGAGCAGAAGCGGATTGCGGCCATCCTGGACGCGGCGGACGCCCTGCGGGCCAAGCGCCGCGAGACCCTCACCCAACTCGACACCCTGCTCCAGTCCACCTTCCTCGATATGTTTGGCGATCCCGTGACCAATCCGATGGGGTGGGCATTGGTCAAATTGGGGGATTGCGGGGCGGTCATCACAGGCAATACTCCATCGAGAAAGCGCCCGGAATATTACGGCGACAAGATAGAATGGATCAAATCAGATAACATAAACAATCCATCATTTATTATAACAACAGCGGAAGAACACCTTTCCGAAAAGGGCGTTAAAGTGGCGAGAATCGCCCCGAAGGGATCAATTCTCGTTACCTGCATAGCAGGTAGTCCTTCATGCATTGGTAATGCAGCTGTCACAAACCGGAAAGTTGCATTTAATCAGCAAATCAACGCATTCGTTCCATCAGAAAAGGTCGTGACATGGTATGTCTTTGGAGTGTTTTTTACAGGAAAAAATCTTATTCAAAAGGCATCGACAAACTCCATGAAAGGGATGGTGAGCAAATCGGCTTTTTCTGGAATCCAAATCCCTCTCCCTCCCCTCCCCCTCCAGCGCCGCTTCGCCGCCATCGTCGAGTCGGTCGAGCAGCAGAAAACCCGGCTGCGCG
>CAZLIG010000318.1:0-1556 GCA_964559415.1 uncultured Rhodospirillaceae bacterium | reverse complement strand
ATCAGCAGAAACAAGCCGCGCGACGCCATTATCGGCGGCGAAGAACGCCCAGAGGATCTCTTCGGCACAACCATTTTTGCTTCTGCAAGCAGCGACAAAAAGATCGACTGGGATATAGGCAAGGAACTCGGACGTTTTCTGGGCCGGCATGATATCGCCCTGTGCACCGGCGGCGGCGACCAGCACCTTATGTACGCCCCCATCGAGGGATATGAAGAAACGCGCACCAAGGGCAAATCGCACCTGTCGTGTGTCAGCACCCACGACATCGTATATGTCGAAACCGCCTACGGACATCTCCCCGAATGCGATTATTGGGAATTGCACGAAGACATTGGCCCGAGAATTGAAACGTTGATGCGCAGCCAAATGCTGATCTCCATCGGCGGCGGAGACGGAACCGAGCAGGAAATTGCATATGCAGCATTGAAAATGAAATACCTCTCCACCGCCAACGAAGCGAACGCTGGAAAAACGCTCCTGTTTGTAGGACAAGATCCTGCCATGCTGGCAGGCATCAAATGCATCGTGGGCGACAAGGATTTCAAGAGAATGCAAAAGAACCCGTATGCGCTGGGAGACAAAGGCATCTACTATGCCCCGCACGCAGACGCCGCCAAGCTCATTATCCTGCGCGCCAAGCATCAGTTCATGGAAAACAAAAAGAGCGTTACCGCCATGCAGCGCCCCGCGCACGAACAGGCGGTTCCCGCAGCTTTGAAGTTCGGCTAAGTCACATCCGTTTGCGAGCCCAAGGCGGACCGAGCGCAGCGATTTTTTTGAAGACCGGACAGGACCGCTCATGAGCGCCCGGCAGATAGCCGACGCTCATCAGAAATTCGCCTGCGATTTCGCCGCCCATGAACTTGAACGTCTTTTTGAAGAGCCTTATCCAATCCTCTTTTCCGAGAGGATGCTGGGCCTCGATCCATTGAGCGAAGCCCCCATGCGACTTGCGCATCGCAAGCACGGTTTCCGCATTGACAATAATCGCCCCGATCTTCAAACGGTTGCGGATAATGCCCTCGTCGGTCAGCAGGCGCTCTACATCCGCAGCCCCATAGGCGGCGACCCGCAAGGGCCTGAAACCGTTAAAAGCCTTGTTAAGGGCCTTACGCTTCTTCAAAACGATCTCCCACGAAAGCCCGGCCTGCATGATTTCGAGACTCAGACGCTCGAAAAGGATGCGTTCTTCGGTCACCGGAAAGCCATATTCCACATCGTGGTAAGGTCCATGAACGGGGTGGCGAGGCGCCATTTCGCAATAAAAACGTGACATAGGCTAGATTTTAACCCTTTCTCCGGTTTTCATAGCCCTTTTTAACACTAGAGCTTGCAATTTGGCCCGCATTTTCCTAGAAGAATGCCTCGCGTTTAAGCAAAGCTTAACTGGGCAGGTTCGAGCCAACGTTTGGGCCACTCCGTTGGAAAGTAATGAAAATGAAAGACAGCATACACCCCGATTACCACGATATCACCGTCATCATGACGGACGGAACGGAATTCGTCACGCGCAGCACCTATGGTGAAAAAGGCGCGAAGCTCCATCTGGACAT
>CAZLIG010000317.1:0-1573 GCA_964559415.1 uncultured Rhodospirillaceae bacterium | reverse complement strand
AACCTTGCGCTCTTGTCCTTGCAGCGGTCCTTTCAATAGCTGCATCTGGCGCAACTGCAAAAGAAAATATTTCGGAGGAGGCTGTTTCGGCTGCCCAGAAGCTAAAGCTGTACGACGAAAATCTCGATATAAAGCTTGATGAGGGAAAAACGGTCACTCTGAAGGACCACATAATTGTGCCCTCATCAGAAGAAATCCATGCGATGAAAATTTTGGATCTTACCGATCCAAATGGCGCGACTATGAAGCTTCTGTTTGTCAATTGCACGACACGTCAGTTGCGCCTTTATGAATACGCTAAAATTGACATTTCATACATGAGATGGAAAAAATACAAAGGAGAAGAAGCGGAATGGCTTTGGCCTGAACCTTATACTCCATGGGCGCACGCTGTCGTAGCCGAATGCCAATAACGTAACCTTGCCGTAATCTCCATGCTCTCCTGCTCTTGCTGCCTCATCCCCATCCTCTCGTCATTCCCGCCCTTCCTCTCGTCATCCCCGCCTCCTTACTCGTCATCTCCGTCTTCTTACTCGTTATCTCCGTCTTCTTACTCGTCATCCTCGCTTCCTTACTCGTCATCCCCGCGAAGGCGGGGATCCAGTTAACTTCTCCGTTCAAACTTAGGTTCCAAAAAGCCACCCGACCCAGTGTTTAGTTTTTCTCTGCGTGTTAAACACGAAGCATATTTAAAGGAATAAAAATGACCGATCTAACGAAAGACCAAATTCTCAAAACCCTCCGTCCCCTCGGCATCGAAGATCGCATAGAAGGCATGACGTTTACGCAAGAGGCCTTAGGGACGCGAATCAACATCGTCGTCCAAGCATCCTCTAAAAACGACGCTGAACCGCTTGAACCGAAAATTGAAGCCATGCTTAAAACGCTTCCTGGCGTCTCAAGCGTCATGGTTGTCCTAACCGCGCACAAAGAGCCGAAAAAGAAAGCCGAACCTCCAATGTCGCAAAAGATTGCGCTTCCGGGGATCAAAAGCATTGTCGCGGTTGCTTCGGGCAAAGGCGGTAAATCGACGACGGCGGTTAACCTTGCGGTCTCTCTTGCGCAAAAAGGCCTGAAGGTGGGGCTTTTGGATGCTGACATTTATGGACCTTCTGTGCCACGCATGATGGGCCTCGGCGGTCAGCCCGATGTTAATGCAGACGGCGCTATGCTGCCGTTTCAGCGCGACGGCATCAAAGTCATGTCGATCGGGTTCTTGGTCGACGATGCGTCGCCGATCATCTGGCGCGGTCCTATGGTGTCTGGCGCGATCATGCAAATGTTTCGCGACATCATGTGGGGTGAATTGGATATGATGGTGGTCGATCTTCCGCCGGGAACTGGCGATACGCAGCTTACAATGGCGCAGTCAATTCCCCTCACAGGCGCGGTAATCGTCTCAACGCCGCAAGACATCGCATGGCTTGACGCCCGCCGTGCGCTAGAGATGTTCCGAAAACTGGACGTGCCGGTCTTGGGCGTGATCGAGAACATGAGCTTTTTCGAATGCCCGCATTGTGGGGCGCGCGCGGATATTTTCGGCCATGGAGGCGCAAAAGCAGAGGCGGAAAAG
>CAZLIG010000316.1:0-1592 GCA_964559415.1 uncultured Rhodospirillaceae bacterium | reverse complement strand
CTTCCCACGCGAACGTGGGAACCGACGCCACATCCGATTTGCGCGGCGCGCTGCAACCGATGAAATCAGGACATTTTGCTGCCGTAACAAATCCAAAGGCTATCGGTCCCCTGTTAAGGGCTATGGACGACTACCACGGCAGCGAGATTATCCGTTGTGCATTGCGTCTTGCTCCCCTTGTCTTCGTGCGTCCTGGCGAACTGAGAAAGGCCGAGTGGACAGAAGTGAGCCTCGATAAAGCCGAATGGAATATTCCCCCCGAACGCATGAAAATGAGAGAGCCGCATCTCGTACCCCTATCGCGTCAGGCTATGGAAATCCTGAAAGAACTGCATCCAATTACGGGACGAAGCACGTACCTATTTCCAAGTCCTCGCTCTAACCAAAGGCCAATGAGCGATAATGCCGTTCTCAGCGCCATACGCCGTATGGGTATTGGCAAAGAGGAAATGACTGGCCACGGCTTCCGGGCTATGGCTCGTACGGTTTTGGATGAAGTCCTGCATATTCGCCCCGACTATATCGAACATCAGCTCGCCCATGCCGTTCGTGATCCCAACGGGCGGGCCTATAACCGCACAGCCCATCTGCCGGAGCGCCGAAAAATGATGCAGAAGTGGGCGGATTACCTCGACGGATTGCGGGAACAGAGGTAGTTCGCCCCACCTCTTCCTGCCCTTCGGATAGCCAGCGCCATGTAAAAATTTTTCCCGCTGTTTGTTCCTTTCGACACGAGACCGCGCCTCTCATTCAGCCTCAATTTTGCGAACCTATGCGTCACCCTACCGGCGTGCGGGTGAAGTCTTCGACCGTGTTTGCCTCAAAACTCTATGCGAAATACCCCAAGATCGGGCGAGATCGTATATAAACGCTATAAGAGGATTTCGACGCTTGGGGGATAATCGCCTTCATGGGGCTTTTCGTGGAGGGATTATGAAGGATTCCAAGATACGCCATCAGTGTATGCTCGACCCGCGTTTGAGCGAACGGCTCAATGCGCTCGCTTGTCAGCCGGGGGCAACCAAATCCGACATCATGGCGAAGGCGCTTGAAGCGTTTCTCGACCGTCGCGGCCAGAGTGAGGAGGACACGCGGTATTTTGAAAGGCTCGATAGGCTTTCGCGCGAGAACGGGCGTATCCGGCGCAACACCGAATTGCTTATCGAAAGCCTCGCTGTCTTCGTCCGCTACAGCTTCTTGATGAATGCCAATCTTCCCGCGCCGGATAAGGCAGCCCAAGCTTTAGCCCTCGACACGTTTCAAAGATATGTCAATCAGGTTGGCCGCCAGATCGCGAAGGGTAAATCCTTGCTTGCGGTTAACGACGAGAACGAAGCCGCGAAGTCCACGGATAGTGCATTTAGTCGCAAAATGTATCACGAGGTTTCATTTAAGCTCTTTTGGGGGAACTCCGGTAGGCGCAGCGACGGAATGAAACCTAAAATTAACCACTATCGACAGCCAAAAAACACAATTGATATGTAAATAACGATTGACGACCACTATATCTAGTAGTTCTAATTAATGGCCCAAGGTCCCCAGCAAAGGAGAATCAGCATGAACGACAAGAGGAAATTACACGAACAACAATT
>CAZLIG010000315.1:0-1614 GCA_964559415.1 uncultured Rhodospirillaceae bacterium | reverse complement strand
CGACGTCGCCCTTGGAAATGCGCAGCCGCACGACGGCGAACCGGGCGGGGGCGGGCTCAGGCACGGGAGCCCTCCACCAGCGCGATTTCGTCCGGCGTCAGGCCGTACAGCTCGTACACCAGCGCGTCGATTGCCCGGTCCGTCGCCGATACCGCGTTCTGCAACGTCGCCCGCTCCGTCTCCGATTTCGCGGAACGCAACCGCGGCACCAACACCAGCATCTTGTCCACCAGCGCAACCAGCTTGTCGTGAAGGGTCTTTTTTTCGCGAATTTCCAAGTCTACTATCGCAATTGGAAGACGCTTCACATCCCCGACAGACAGGCGCGGGAAGGCTTGTGCGACCAGCTTGTTTGAAACGAAGGGATATAGGAATGAAATTAGCTGCGAGTTCAGGATGCCAAGCAGAAATTTCATGGAGAACGCTGTCCTGTTGGACGGATTAACATTAAGGATAGTTTTATAATGGCAATAGGTTTGTTCAACATATGTGCCAAGAATGGAGTGGGGCTTGGGCCCAGAAATTTCCCGTATTAGTATCCGAGGGCCTTCCAGCCAATCCATCGTTCTATAATCGTGGAGCCATGGGCCATATTTTATCCACTGACCTTTTGAACGGTTGATTTCGTAGCGCCCCACATCATTGCCGGCTAACTCTTGGAGATAGTCGTTTCCCTTTTTATGGTCAGAATGGAAAACGCGGTTTTTAATTTGTTCCTTTGTGTGTTTGGAACTGTTGTAGGCCTGGCAACCAAGAGAGGCGCGTGCAACCGATTCAAGCGTGGGAAAATTCGCAACAAGGCGCTCAACGAGCCTGCCCGCAGCACCAGTTAGTCGCGTTTCAAAAATGCAACCATCAGATGATCCCCATGTAGCCTGCAAGACATCGTTTGTTGTAACTTCGGCTATCTCCAGTGAAGATTTCGCTTCTGTTACTTTCCGTATCTTAACCGCATGGTTTAGATTAGGCTGTTTCTTCTCTGCAAACAAAAGTGCGGTATACACATTTGCATCTTGGAATACCAAATGATCGAAAATAACCAACTCGGTGACGGCAGAATTCTCAACAATATAGCGTCGCAATCGGTCGGTAAATTTAAGTGTAAGCCATGTGTTGGGGACAATCATCCCGAACAGCCCGTGTTTACGGGAAAGGGATATCCCCTTTTGTACAAATAGATGGAAAAGATCGGCTTTGTATTGAGCGACTTCATATCGGCGAAGATATTCGATGCTTTGCTCGTCGAACATTTCGGGGCATAGAAGCACATACGGCGGATTGCCGATGACGGCGTCAAACCCGCCGTTTTGTATGATGGTGCGGAAGCCTTCGTCCCAGTCGAAGGCGCGGACGCGGAGGAGGTCGTCGGGGTTCAGCGAAAAATCCGACGCGATGAGGGAGTTGCCGCACTTGATATTGTCCTGGAGGGGCGGCAACAGGGGGGCATCGGGGCTGAAGAGTTCGCGGTTATGGGCGAGCGTGGCGCGGGATTCGCCTTCGAGCATCTTGAGGTAGAGGGAGAGCTGGGTGACTTCGACGGCGCCGGGGTCGAGGTCCACGCCGTAGATGGAGGCGGTGAGAATGCGGCGCTTGAGGTCGGAAGTCAGATGGACG
>CAZLIG010000314.1:0-1650 GCA_964559415.1 uncultured Rhodospirillaceae bacterium | reverse complement strand
GGTCCCGGGGCGCTTCAGCACCTTGAAGAACTGCCCGGAGGACGGTCAGGCCCGCTTCGACCATTTGGTATCGGTTCTCCAAGCAGTGCTCGGCGGGATCAAGGTCAAATCCTCGTTGCCAAGGTTTTTCCTCTTTCGGGTCAATCCTACAGGACAATACACGACGGCATAGGTCGCCACGGGGTTGAATGTTATTTCCGGTCACGAGTAGGAGGCTGCGCGTCGGTACTGTTACGCTCTGACTCTGCCCAAGGACGCGATCGGTGAATTCCGGGGAGGTCAGCCAGCCGCAGAGACAGTCCGAAGAAAAAGCGCCGACAAGGTTGTCGAGGATTATGACCTTCGCTCCTGCGCGGCCGAGGGCCAGGAGGCGTTTCCTCATCTCTTCTTCCTCTTTGACAGGAGGCATGACGGCTGGCATCGCACCAGCCAAAATAGCCAGACAGCGGGCCAAGAGCGTTTTTCCGGAACCGGCCATGGGCGCGACAAGGGCAAAAGCCGGCGCAGTAGGCAGTGCCTGCCTTGTAATCGCCGTCAGAATCGCGGCGAGCATTACGCCTTTGTCGATGGGGCCAACAAACGGAAACCGCTCGAAAGGCTTCCAGAGAAAGCCCAGCGCCTGACGTACATGATCATCAGTCGGTTTTTCCGGAACCCGGATGTCGTGGAACTCGCCCGCCGGCCTGAAGAACAGGCCGCTCTGGGTGTCGAGGCCCTCGCGTTCAATTATGCGCCCGTCTGGCAACATGGTCGGGGCGGAGATCGTTGAGATAAGCTTTGGAAGACGCCAGGATGCACGGTCCTCGATCAAGGCTTCCGCAACCTGTTTGGGCGCATCGCAGCGTCGCCACTCTTTGCTTCGGGCATCAAACTTCTCCCAGCGTGTCCGGGCGTCCAACTCAAAAAGGACTCCGGAATTGTTCAAGGGGGTGATCGTGCCGTCAAGTTCGATGCGGACCAGTTCACCGCCACGCTCAAACAAGTCTCCATCGCGGCGGATCACGTCGAGTGCCTCGCGGCCCTTCGAGACCCGCTCACCTTGGACATATTTGATGGTAGGACGCTCCTTGCGAAGCGTGTAACGACACCCTCCATGTGCGTGTGAGTAAATGTACGGCGGTTCAGTCTCCAAGTTCGCCCAGGCTATGCGCCAGTCTCCGTAGCAACCCGGCTCCAGCGGATCCGCAAAACGGTGACTGTGCCATCGTTCGGGATCGGCCAGCAGGTCCCGAACTTGGACAGGCTTTTGATCAGGGTCGTACAACACGAAGTCCGCACCAAGGACGCCGTGCTCTGCGGCCGATCGGTATATCTCCCGAAGCTCGGCTTCAGCCGTGGCCGCCTCGGTGCTGCTCATGCCCGTGAGACCAAGCTGATCCAAACCCGAAGCAACCCGGCGCTCGATCCAGTCGCGACGCACCAGATCTGCTTCAGGCTCTTCAAAGCCGTTCTGGTATCGAGCGGCTTATCGTCGTTGTTAAAGGCGACAGGCGCGGTCCTGCGCTGGTCCAGGGGTGGGTCGCACACGGCTCCTGCCGCGAAGTCTAGCCGTTCAGACTGCCAGACGGCAGCGTCAACGATGCTACGGTCAAGAAGCGTTCCCGCAGCGGAGATAGCAATATACCCGTGTTCCGCTAGCCAGAGCCTTTG
>CAZLIG010000313.1:0-1679 GCA_964559415.1 uncultured Rhodospirillaceae bacterium | reverse complement strand
TCTATGGCAATTACTGGGTCCTTGATCATGGAGAGGCGTATGACTGGGCAATTGTCGGTGAGCCCTTGGGACGTTATCTCTGGCTTCTGTTCAGAACCCCGCATCCATCCGATCAAGAAGTGCAAAAAGTCAAAGGACGTGCTGCCCAAATGGGGTATAATTTGGGTTTCTTAAGAATGACGCGACAATAACGTGTAGGAGGATATGATGAGCGTTGATCCCGTGATTTTGAACCTCGCCACAGCGCTCGGAATAGGTTTGTTGATAGGTGGAGAAAGGGAGCGCCGCAAAGGCGAAGGAACGTTACGAACCGCCGCCGGAATTCGAACATTTACATTAGCCTCACTCGCCGGAGCAGTAGGCATTACTGTTGGAGGCGAACTCGTTTTGGCGATCACACTGATTGGTATTATCGCCTTAACTGCTCTTGCCTATTGGCGCACCAACGAAGACGATCCGGGACTGACGACGGAAGTTTCTCTCATTCTGGTCGTATTACTTGGCAGCCTTTCCATGCGGGAACCTGCATTGGCGGCGGGATTAGCCGTTGCCACATCCGTTCTCCTTGCGGCTCAAAAAACCCTCCATTATTTTGTCCAGAAAGTTCTTACGAGAGATGAAATCAAGGACGCATTGGTTTTTGCCAGCGCTACGCTGGTCGTTCTCCCTCTTCTCCCAAATCTTTCCATGGGTCCCTACGACGCTTTCAACCCCTACAAGATATGGGTCGTTGTCATTCTGGTCATGGCCATCAGTGCCGCTGGGTATATTGCTCTTCGTTCCCTTGGCGCCCGGTTCGGACTTCCGATCACAGGGCTTGCATCCGGCTTTATTTCCAGTACCGCGACAATTGGAGCGATGGGCGCGCGAGCAGTGCAATCGCCGAATGTGCGCACAGCTGCAGTAGCTGGCGCGACCTTATCAACGGTTGCGACGGTTGTTCAGATGATTGTCGTTGTTGGCACGACAAGTATCGAAACGCTCCAAACACTCTCAATGCCTCTTGTTTATGCAGGAATTGCCGCTACGGTCTACGGAGGGGCGTTTACACTCCTTGCAGTACGTGAGAAGACTGAAAACGAACCGCAGCCGGGAAAAGCCTTTGATTTCACTAAAGCATTGATTTTTGCAGCGACACTAACCTGCATCATGTTCGCGTCTGCCGCGTTGCGAGAAAATTTTGGGGAAACGGGCATTATTATCGCTGCCGCCCTCGCGGGCATAGTTGACGCGCATGCCGCGGCTATTTCGGTTGCCTCGCTTGTTGCAGCAGGAAAGATGAGCGCTGTCGATGCCCTCATTCCGATTCTTGCCGGTATTTCAACCAATACATTGAGCAAAATGATATTCGCCGGTACAAGCGGAGGAACTTCATTCGCTATTCGCGTGATACCAGGCTTGATTTTGGTCGCACTTGCAGCATGGGCGGGCGTTCTTAAAATCTATTAGACTTCTTGCCTATGCGTTCGTTCTTTTTCTCCTCGGTCATGAGGGATATTCCCAATCTCGCCGATATCAAAAATGGCGAATTACGCTTCCTCTTGCTTCCACAGTGCTTCCAGAAGGCAAAAAAGCGCCTCAGCCGCGCTTGTGCGCGACATGTAACGCTTTGATATTTTGAGAGAAAATTGGTAGCAGCGGAGGGATTTGAACCCCCGACCAAGGGATTATGATCTGTG
>CAZLIG010000312.1:0-1691 GCA_964559415.1 uncultured Rhodospirillaceae bacterium | reverse complement strand
CGAGGCGCGAACAACGCTTGTTACCTGAACGGAGACACTGCGCGTGCCGATCTGGACAAAAGGATCGTTCTTTTTGGCGTAATCATTGAGAAACAGCGCTGCTTTGTCGGTCGCAAAGTCGTAAGCAGCAAGCCAATCCTGCCGCACGATGATCGGATCTGTCGAAATCGAGCGGACGTTCGTGACAAACCGCGCAAGATGCCACGCCACTTGGGCATCGGCAGGCTGATAGTTCTGGATGGCTGGCGCGACGGCATGGGCTTCCCCAAATTTGTCCACCTCGACGACATAAGGCACAACGAGGCTTTGCATGGATTGCCATACGAGCACGCCGGATAGTCCTGCCGACAGGAAGAAACAGCCGAAGGCCATAAGCCTCCAGTTCTTGGCCTGAACGCGGGCCGATCCTATGCGTTCATCCCATAGTTGTTCGGCCTTTTGATAAGGCGTGACGGGTTCAGGCGTTTGCCCGTAGCGTTGGTTTGGTCTGCGAAAGAGCATGTTTTATTCCTTTTGGTGAAGTGAAGGGGTATCGCCTTGAACAGGCCGGTCGCCGTCCTTAATGGCCTGGCTGACTGCATGGGTGCTGGCGCGTGCGGCTTGCTGGGTACGCAATCGCCTAGCCCAATCTGGCGCGGGACTCGCGGACGTTCCGGCTGACGATGCGGATTGATTCATCGAGGAAGTCGGCGCACCGCCTGTCGCCGTCCATGCTGCATTCCGCCCTGCCGTGGAGCTTTCGCTGAAGGACGAAACAACGCGGTTTCTGAGATTATTGGCTGCTTGTGCAACGCCACCCCCTGCCGCGCGGGCAACGCCACCGATGCCTGCTGCAACTCCCGCAATTCCCGTCTCGCCTGAAGTCGCTTGCCCAAGCTGATAGGAAGTCGAAGCGGCTGTTGCCAAAGATGTTCCTGCGCGGATTGAAGCAAGGCCTCCGGCTCCTGCCGCTTTTGTCGCGCTGAATGCGGCAGCGCCGGTAAGCGCGACGGCCCCGACCGCAGCGCCAGTCGTGCCGAGTGCGGCTCCCGCTCCCAATTGTGGTGCGCCGGAAACAAGACCTGCGGCGATGCCTGGCCCGAATATTCCAAGTCCAAGAAGAGAAAGTGCGCCAAGAACTTGCGACATGGCTGCGGAAAGGGTTGTGTCCTGTCCGTCCATGCCGGTCGTGAAGGTTGAAAATAGCGTTGAGCCGATACCGAGAATAACTGCAAGAACCATCATTTTGATGCCGGAGGAGATAACGTTGCCGAGAACTTTTTCGGCCAGAAACGCCGTCTTGTTCCACAAGGCAAAGGGCACAAGGACAAAGCCTGCAAGCGTCGTGAGCTTAAACTCCAAAACCGAGATAAAGAGCTGGATAGACAGAATGAAGAAAGCAAAGATCACCAATAGCCATGCGATAAGAAGCACAAAGACCGTCAACGCGTTCGAGAAGATTTCTGGAAAACCGACGAGATGGCTGACCTGATCGAGGAGTGGATGTGCGGATTGATAGCCCGTGGCGGCAATCACGCCCGGACTCAGAAGATCAGCCGCACTGAAGCTACTGCCAGACGCTTTGATGCCGAGGTTAGCAAAAGACTGATAAACAATATCAGCAAGGCTTTTGAAGTTGTTCAGAATGAAAGCAAAGGCACCGACATAAAGCACTTTCCTTATAAGGCGCGGAAAAACGACGTTCTCTCCCT
>CAZLIG010000311.1:0-1695 GCA_964559415.1 uncultured Rhodospirillaceae bacterium | reverse complement strand
GCTCGGCGGCGCGGACCTGCTGCGCCGCGCGATGGGCAAGAAGGTCCAGGCGGAAATGGACGCGCAGCGCCAGCGCTTCGTCGATGGCTGCAGGGAAGTGTCGGGGATCGACAAGGCCAAGGCCAACGAGCTGTTCGACTTGATCGACAAGTTTGCCGGCTATGGCTTCAATAAGAGCCACGCTGCGGCCTACGCTTTGCTTGCCTATCAGACGGCGTACCTTAAAAAATACCACCGCACAGAGTTCATCACGGCGGTGCTCAACAACCGTATTACCAACATCGAGGAAATCACCAAATACGTCACCTACTGCCGCAGCATTAACGTGCTGCCCCCCGACATCAACAAGTCGTATCCTCAATTCACCGTGGAGCCGCAAAACAACAAGAGCGCCATCCGCTACGCCTTGTGCGCCATAAAAGGCGTAGGCTCCGCCGCAATGGAAAACGTGGTCGAGACGCGAAAGTCGGCCCCGTTCGCCTCCTTGTTCGATGTCGCCGAACGCATCGACTCGCACATGGTCAACCGAAAACAGTGGGAAAGCCTCGCCCACGCAGGCGCCTTCGACAGCCTCAACCGGAACCGCGCCCAAACCGTATCCTCCATCGACCTGCTGCTCAAACACAGCCAGCAAAGGAACGCCGAACGCGCCAGCGGACAAGAAAATATGTTCGGCGGCTCAAACAACGCCGACCGCCCTCCTCTGCCCAACGCCAAGGCATGGGACGACCTAACAAGGCTTCAGCACGAGTTCGCAGCCCTCGGCTTCTATATGTCGGCCCACCCGTTGGACAACTACCGCGCCTTCCTCGACCGCATCGGCGCAACGCAAGTCACCAAAGTCGCCCAAAAAATGCGCGAAGCCTCAACAACGCGCTTTCGCCTCGCGGGAATAGTCGTGTCGAAACAGGAACGGACCTCGAAAGCCGGAAACAAATTCGCCTTCGTCGCGCTCTCCGACGGCAGCGGAGCCTTTGAAGTCACAGTCTTCTCCGAACTCCTCGCCGCCAAACGCGACTCTCTCGAACCCGGAAAAGCCGTCCTGATCGAAGCCGACGCCCAGAAAAACAACCAAGGCGGCGACGACGCAAATGCTGACCTGCGCTACATCGCAAGAAACATAGAATTATTGGCAGAAGCCTCCGCCCGCTCCGCCCGAGGAATCCGCGTCAAGCTCTACGAACCCACCCCGGTCGAAGAAATCAAATCCATCCTCGCCGACTCCCCCAAAGGCAAAGGCCAAGTCGTCCTGGCCCTCGAACTGGACGACGGCGAAGAAGCCGAAGTCGAACTCCCCGGCTCCTGGCTCCTCTCCGAACCCCTAAAATCCAAACTCCGCCAACTAGGCGACGGCCTCGAAGTCCTAGAATACTAACCCCCATCCCCCCTCGTCATCCTTCCCCTGTCCACCCCGACGAGGCCGTTGACGTCAACGACCGCGTTCCCATCCCCCCTCGTCATCCTTCCCCTGTCCACCCCTGCCCCCGTCATTCCGGGGCGCGCCTACGGCGCGAACCCGGAACCCAGTTTGTTCAATTGCCTCCGCATCACTGCACCTTCCATCTCATCCCCCCGCTCTCTACTCGTCATTCCGGCGAAAGCCGGAATCCAGCGCCGAACGTCCGCGAGGCATAAAAACGCCCTCTCCGCCACGAAGTGGGGGAGAGCGACTGTCTTGGAAGTCAAGCAATTTGC
>CAZLIG010000310.1:0-1772 GCA_964559415.1 uncultured Rhodospirillaceae bacterium | reverse complement strand
TATGGAAAACCGCCAAGAGGCCATGCACTATTACATCTTCGACCTAATGTTTTTAAACGGCGAGGACTTGAAAAAAAAACCGCTCCTCGAACGCAAAACCCTCTTGAAAGAAATTATTCCCCCCAACCACGAGCAGCTCCACTACAGCGAGCACTTCGATCAAGCAGGCCCCGTCGTCTACCGCCACGCCTGTGAAATCGCACTTGAAGGCGTCGTCTCAAAACGCAAAACAGCCCCCTATCAATCAGGACGAACCAAATCCTGGCTCAAGGAAAAATGCCTGAACGAGCAAGAGTTGGTGATAGGCGGCTTCACCTACCAACCCCGCCACAAAGACGCTTTAGCCGCACTGCTTGTCGGAGCCTACAAAAACGGCGACCTCGTCTACGCCGGAAAAGTCGGCACCGGCTTCACGCGACAAGAGGCGGAAGATTTGGTCCAAAGGATGAAAGCCCTCCAAATCGATAAACCTCCCTTCGTCGGTTTACCTAAAGGCTTCGCGAGAGATGTCGTCTGGGTAAAGCCAAAACTCGTCGCCGAGATCTTTTTCAACGAGTGGACCGACGCCGGACTTTTAAGGCAGCCCTCCTACCAAGGTCTCCGCGAAGATAAGCCAGCAAAAGAAATCGTAAAGGAAAAGGAGGCCGAGGTCCCGCAGCTTTATGATATGCCGAAAAAGACGACCGTAAGCGGCATCACCATAACCAACCCGACCAAAGTGCTGTATCCCGACATCGCAGTCACAAAGCTCGAATTGGCCGAATATTTTGAATTCATCGCAGAAGTGATGCTCCCTCACGTCGCCGGAAGGCCCATCAGCCTTTTCCGATGCCCTGACGGAATTGAGAAGGAATGCATTTTTCAGCGGCATCCATCGCTAGGTTTGGCAGCGGAAATTAAGCCGACCCCGATCATAATTAACAAGCACCGTGAATATCTGATGATAGAAGACGTGCGCGGCCTTTTGGCTCTGGCGCAGTTGGCGGTCCTTGAGATTCACACATGGGGCGCTTTGGCAAATGCGATTGACACCCCCGACAGGCTGGTGTTCGACCTCGACCCCGCAGAGAACCTGGACTTCAGCGCAGTAAAAGCCGCAGCCCGTGAAATCCGCGAACGCTTAAAGGACCTCGGCCTTGAAAGCTTCGTCAGCACCACCGGAGGCAAAGGCCTGCACGTCACCGCCCCCCTAACCCCAAAATACGGCTGGGATATCGTGAAAGAGTTCGCACACCTGCTAGTCAAACAAATGGCCCATGACTCGCCAAGGGCCTACACAGTGTCGATGCGAAAAGCAGATCGCGGCGGCAGAATATACCTCGACTACCTGCGCAACGGCAAAGGCGCCAGCTTCATCGCCCCCTACTCCCCCCGCGCCAAACCCGGAGCCCCCATAGCAACTCCCCTAGAGTGGGAAGAACTCCAAAAAATAAAAACCGCCCGCCACTTCACCCTCCGAACCATCCTCCCCCGCATCAAAAAACAAAAAAAATCGGTTTGGTCGGAGATAGAAAAAATTAAGCAAGCGATTCACGTATAGTGCTGTTGAACGGCTACTGGAAAAAAGCTAAAAAATTGGCATGAGAAAGCTCAACCTAAGTCTAGCCCTCGGCTTCGCCGTTTTGCTAATGGGAACGTTTGTTTTTCCAGACCGAGAGAATACTTCACCAGTTCAAAAACAGATTACTCGCGTCGTTGTTGAAAAAAGCACGCATCGCATGACGCTCTATGCGGGCGACGAGCTTGTAAGAACATACCGCGTCGCATTGGGG
>CAZLIG010000309.1:0-1790 GCA_964559415.1 uncultured Rhodospirillaceae bacterium | reverse complement strand
TAGCGGCAGTCGCCAACGCGATCATCGGAAACAAGGCCCACGAAGGCACAAGCAGATAAAACGGATTAATAATCGAAGCCGGATCATGGATCAGCAAAGCCCCCTGCCCGAAGTAGTTCAACGTCAAAGCAGGCAAAACCAAATAAAGCCATGCAAGCTGAATCGGCTTTCTGCCGAAATGCCCCATATCGGCGTAAAGAGCCTCCGCACCCGTCAACGCCAAAACAACCCCGCCCAACGAGAAGAAGGCCGCCAACTTATGATGGGCAACGAAGTTGATGGCGTGAATGGGATTAAGCGCCGCCAGAACGCTCGGCTCCCTGACTATATTGATGATCCCGAAAACCGAAATTGCAAGAAACCACGCGCACATAATAGGCCCAAACAGCGCCCCAATGCTCCCCGTCCCCTTCTTTTGCGCCCAGAACAACCCGAACAATACGCAAACGGTGATGCCAACCACATGGTCTTTCAATGCAGGCGCCAACAACTGCACCCCCTCAACGGCGCTGAGCACGGAAATCGCGGGCGTAATCACTCCGTCCCCAAAAAAAAGCGCCGCCCCGAAAATCCCCAAAGCGACCATCCAGTTTGTTTTCGATGGTTTTCCTTCCGTTGTTCGCAGTCCCAACTCCATTAAGGCGACAATGCCGCCCTCGCCGTTATTATCGGCGCGCATGATCACGGCGACATACTTCACGGACACCACAAAAATCAGCGACCAAAAAATAAGCGACAGAATTGCAAGAATGTTTTCGGGCGTAATGTCCATGCGATGCGACCCCGCGAACACTTCGCGCATCGTGTAAAGCGGGCTTGTCCCGATATCCCCATACACAACGCCGATCGCACCAAGCATCAAAGCCTTAAGGCTGTTTTTCTTCGCCATACCGCACCCTCTTCTTAAGAGACCGCTCTAAACTCCAAAAACACCACCCGCTTTCCAACCTAGGAAAACGGTGCATCGCTCCAACTTTTTTGAATGACAGCTTCAGCCTCGAGAACGTCCCGGCGGCTCGCTTTTACAAAGAGCCGAAAAAGGCAACCAACCCGTGATCGGGGCCTTGAAACCAACCGGTAGCTGAACGTCTGTGTACATAAACCCCTCCTGTAGAGGCTTTGTTGCCGACGTTCTATTCCAAACCCTCGCCGGGTTCCATACAATTTTGACGAAAAAAAGGCACCACAACTTTAAAGGAAAATACCATGTCCCTACCTCAAAACCAACCGCCCCGCTTCATCATTAATTCATTGACCCCAAAAGCATTTACCGTGCACCTCCGCCACGCCCGCAGGTACACACTCCCACCCCCGCTCTCCGCAAACCCGAACCCCAGACCTCATCCATGAAACTAATTCCACAACCTGAGATACCCAAACCAACCGAAGATCGACTCAAAACTGGATCACCAGACGCAAGGCCAAAGGCTGGCCACAGTGGAGAGACTTCCGCACTCCCTCCACCCCAATTTCTTTCCCAATTCCACCGTCATCCCGGCGAATGCAACGAACCAGCGCCGCCCGCTCGCGCTGCAAGAACTAAATCCACCGATTTTGCTAAAACAGAAAAGTCCAGGTTAGCCGCACGTTGCTCTCCCTCTCCGCCACGAAGTGGGGGGGAAGGGGCCCATCGCAACACGATGGGAAGGTGAGGTGGTATTCCAGCAATCCCACCCCCACCGTCATCCCGGCGAAAGCCGGGATCCAGCGCCGCGCGTCCGCGCGGCAAGATTCAGCCTCTACGCCTTCAGAGCATTCATAAATGAACGCACCCCCGTATAGGCCTTAGG
>CAZLIG010000308.1:0-1810 GCA_964559415.1 uncultured Rhodospirillaceae bacterium | reverse complement strand
AATGGCGGTCGTAGCCTGATCGAACGGCTGAGTCTCAAACGCCCCCAAAGGCCCGTTCCAAATAATAGTCTTGCACATCTGCAAAGCCGCGCCGATCTGCTTGACCGACTCCGGCCCCAAATCAAGGATCATCTGATCCGCCGGAACCTCGGTGACGGCAACCGTGCGCGTAGCCACACCTGCCTTCAATTCCGAAGCCACAACCGCATCGGTAGGCAACACAATACGGCATCCCCTCCCAAACGCGCGCACCGAAATCCCCTTCGCCGTCTCAAGCATATCCGCCTCATAAAGCGACTTGCCGACTCGAAGATTCTGCGCCGCGAGGAACGTATTAGCCATCCCTCCGCCCAAAACCAAAATATCGACCTTCGAAATAAGGTTCTCCAGCAAATCAAGCTTCGTCGAAATCTTCGACCCGCCTACAAGCGCAGCCACCGGATGCACCGGATTCCCAAGAGCCTTCTCAAATGCCTCAAGTTCCGCCTGCATCAGCCTTCCGGCAGCATGAGGCAGAAGCTTCGCCACGCCTTCCGTTGACGCATGAGCGCGATGCGAAACCGAAAACCCGTCATTCACATAAACATCTCCGAGCTTCGCGAGCTTCTTGCAAAATTCCGGATCATTCTTCTCCTCTTCCGGATAAAACCGCGTATTCTCAAGCATCAGAATGTCGCCGGGCTTCAAAGCCGCTATCGCTGCTTCGGCCTTAGGCCCGATGCAATCGTCAACAAACGCAACCGCCTTCCCCCAAATTTTCTCCAAAGCCTGAGCCACAGGCTTCAGGCTGTACTTCTCGCTCCGCTTCCCCTCAGGCCGCCCAAGATGCGATAGGATCACGATTTTCGCCGGACCGGCCGCAAGTTCCTTCAAGGTCGGAATGACCCGCTCTATTCGCGTAGCATCCGTAATAACGCCATCCTTCATCGGCACATTAAGATCGGCGCGCAGCAGAACGGTCTTGTTGGCAAAGGAGAGATCATCAAGCGTGCGAAATCCTGACATGAGTAACCTGCGATTTTGATTTGATTTTCAAGGCGCTTTTGTGCGCGCGGCCAAGATATCAGCATCGTGTTTTCCGCACAACCCCTCGTTTTATCGAGCTAATTCTGAACTTTCAGTTTCGCCTCGACGCGGCCATAATGCCGCTGATTTTCATAAAGGAGTTTTTTTAAATGGCTCGAATTTCAAGCAGAATGGTTGAAAGCTTAAAAAAGGCAAAGATGGGGGTTTGCTTTAGGCCCCTAAGGGCCAGCGACGCCCGCGAGTATCAGAGAGTTCGCCTTAAGGCATTGCATAGCGGGGACGGACGCTTTTTTGCGGCCGATGTGAAGGCGGAAGACCGTCGCACTTTGGCTGACTGGCGCGCCGTGTGTAAGGAAACACATGATAGGGTCATCATGGGCGTGTTTGATAAGAACGCGCTTGTAGGGACAATGAGTGTCTGCTTGTGGGAGCAGGATCGCAACTTGGCCTACAAGCATTCCGCCTACGTCAGCCCGGGATACAGAAGCGAAGACAACGGCGGAGATATTTCAAAAATCCTCGATTCGAACCGAGAGGCATGGGCGCGCAAGCACAGGTGCAGAGAGATCGTGCTCGGAATTCGCGCCGATAACACGCATTGGCTTGAAACCCAGAAGGCGAAGGGCGCCACAGTAACCCCCAGAGGCGATGTCCTCTTCGCTAACGGCGAAAAAAGCCCCGGCGTCTGGCTCCGTTATTCTCTGTAACCCCCCGGATGTATCACCACGTTCACTCTCTCCGCCACGAAGTGGGGGAGAGCGACTGTCTTGGAAGTCAAGCAATT
>CAZLIG010000307.1:0-1818 GCA_964559415.1 uncultured Rhodospirillaceae bacterium | reverse complement strand
CAGGTTATGAGCCTGACGAGCTACCGGGCTGCTCCACCCCGCGATAATACGACTGCTAATTCTACGCTTTTGCGTAGCAAAAGCCAGAGTTAGGGCTTTATTTGGGGCCTATTTGTCTTCGAGGCCTCATTTCCCCGCTCTGTTAGCGGCTCCGTGCTTTGGTGCGGCACGGAAGTGTCTGCAAGAGGCGTTGTTTTGGCATCTTTAGTGCTCTGATGTCAATCGCAATTAATGCGCTTTTTCAAATTCAAAAAAGAACTCTCGCAAGCCATCAAAGATGGTAAAAAGCCTTTCGTCTGCGGGATATACGACTTCTCCCAAATGTTAAGCCCCTGTTAATGGGAGGGTTTGTATTGTCCGTCACGAAAGGCGACTCGCCGCTTCCGCAACAAATTCTTAGCCGAAAGATTATCGGGATAGCTTTAGCCACGTTCAATGACTGTGCCGCAGACAATAGAACCTAACTCCTCGGGCGCGAAGAAGCATGGGGGCGATAAAGCCCGCGAGGCGCCTTGTGTCCCTTTTGCGTGGGGGCTTGGCGCGACTTCGGCGTTGGGGGTGGTTGCTGCCCTTGTCCCACATCTTCTTCCGAGCAGCGCTGGGATGGTTGCAAGTTCCGTGGCTGCGCTTGCGATTGGCGGTGCGGCGTGGATGACATGGCGGGCCAGCCAAGCGCCGAAGCCGGAAAGTCGGCATGAATATTTTCTACGCGAAGCTTTTCACAGCGTCCTTACTCCGCAACTGATTACCGACGAAAAGGGCACGCTCGTTATTGCCAACCGCGCCTTTAGGGGATGGATAGATTTGGGCGGGCTAAATGCGGAGGCGGCTTTGGCTTCGCGGTTCTCGGCGACGCCTTCCGTGACCAACGACTTTAATCAGCTTCTAGCCGCTTTGCGCAAGGGGCATACGGCGATTGCCGAGCTTCCGATCATTCGCGGCGGGAAGATTATCGAATGGCGCCGCATCGTGGCGCGGCCGCTTGATGGTCATGCCGATTTCTACCATTGGCGGTTTGACGACATTAGCGAACGCCGCCGCATGGAAAAGGCCATGCAAGACGAGCAGGCGAAGCTCGTCGATTTCATGGCAAACGCGCCGGTCGGCATTTATTCGGTCGATCAGCACGGTCTATTTCGATTTGCAAACAAGACTTTGGCGGAGTGGCTTCAGGTAACGCCTGAAGAGCTGGTGAAGGGGGATGTGCGTTTACATGACATCCTGCGTGATCCGCCGAAGGATATTCCTGCTCATGCCATTGCTGCCGACCCTCAGGGGGAATTGCGGGGCGAAGTCGTTATGCGCCGCAGGGATGGAACGTTATTTCCTGTCGCCATTACTCAATCCGTCGTGTTGGGCGAGGATGGGAAGACGTTGCGGACGAGATCCGTTGTTCGCGACCAGTCTCCGGAACGCGAGTGGCAGCAGGCGCTCTCGGTCTCGGAACACCGGTTCCAGAGGTTGTTTGCGGAAGCGCCCATTGGAATTTTGCTCGTTGACGGCAAGTACACCGTCATGGAGTGCAATCATGCGTTCCACAACATAATCAGGAGGCCTCGGGGAGGCATTGTCGGCACGGCGCTTTCGGAACTGATCGCCGAGGCTGATCGGGGCGAGATGATGGAGAAGCTGGCTCAGGTTCTTGACGGGACCGATCTCAGTAAGCCTCTCGAAGTCAAGATGCTCAGCGACCGCGAGATTATCACCCAAGTTTTCGTGAAGCGGTTCGGGCTTGTGGGGAAAGAGTCCAATAGCGTCAAGGAACAAAGCGGATTGATGCTTTATTTCATCGACGCGACCGAGCAGAAGCATTTGCAG
>CAZLIG010000306.1:0-1892 GCA_964559415.1 uncultured Rhodospirillaceae bacterium | reverse complement strand
CTTCTTCTTCCCCGAAGCTCCCCGTTCCTTTTCTGAGGGGGATGGGAACGGCTTTGTCGGATTATTTTGCCCCGGCAAAGGATTCGGGCGAGGCCCGTATCCCGAATGCGTCACTGGTTTACGGCGTGGGGGCGGCGGGGTTGACGGTGTTTGCCGTTTACCATTTATTGGTAGGACAGTGGGTAACTTTTTTCCTGCTCATGGTTCTGGCGGTGTGTTTGTTCGGGTTTGCCTATCACTTCTTGCGCAATCCTGATGCTTGAGCAGGGGGCTGAAAGTTAAAACAGGAATATGTTGTCTAAGGGACATGACCTGTTTATACATGTGGAGCAAGTTAAAACCCGATGCGGGTCAAATAAAAGTGACAGAAGGATAGAGTGTGGCGATGAATATGCGATTGTCTTCTCCTAAAGCGTGGGTGGTGGTTGGCTTGCTTCTCGCGGGCTGTGCTCAACATGAAGTGGTCCCCGTCGCGACTGAACCGGATCTGGTTGGCACACGTATTGCGCAAGCGGCAGAAAAAGCATCAAAAGCGCTGGATACCGTGGCTGGTATTGAGCAATATCGTGAACCCCAAATGCCGCCGCCTGAGGATTATTCTTCGGCGCCAGCTGAGTTGACCCAGCTTATTACTGTCCGTTGGTCTGGTCCGATTGAGCAAATGGTGGAAACGCTTGCAGCGCGAGCCGGCATGCGGATGAATCGCGTTGGGAACCCGCCGAGCGTTCCCCTTCTGGTTTCCGTCGATGTTTATCAAAAGCCGCTGATCGAAGTTTTGCACAGCGTTGGGCTTCAGGCCGGTCGTCGTGCGGATGTGTCAGTCAACAGTTTAAACGGGATGATCGAGATACGCTATGCACCGGTTGATAGAATATAAAAGCTCCCTTCATCGGGGCGCCGCTGTTTGCGGTTTCGTTCTTTCGTTGATCCTGTCGATGGGAGTGATTCCGGCGATGGCGCAGGAAGAACCTGCTCCCGAGGTTTCACCACCACCACCCGTTCTTATGGATTTGCAAGAGCAGACAAAAGGGCAGGGCCTGCAAGAGGGGAATGCGCTCGGTCTTGAAATTCGTGGAGAAGCTTTGCGCGAAGCTGCGCTTTCTTATGGCGCACGCGGAGGGTTGGCTTATCGGACTTTTGAAATCCAACGCCGCTTGGCTGAATATGACACAAGTTTGACGAAGTCTTTTGATTTTCGTCGTTTGCTTATCGCTGCTCCGTCGGGCTTTCTCATTGAGCCTCCGATCGTCAGCGAAGGCCAAAAGGCTGTCATTGTTAATGGCGCCGGACAAGAGGCTGTCGTAGCGGATCGCGTTTTTCGCATTAACAAGGGTGCCCGGATTGTTACAGCGCCTCGCGACTGGCACCTTTATCTCGAGCGCGACTGGGGAACGGTTGATGCGCCACCCGCGCTGTTGTTGCCCAAGGATGATGTCGAGCGGAAGATTTGGCGCGACTTGGTCAAGGAGGGATGGGATGCCGGCGTTAAGCAGGCCGAGGAAACCTTTGAGGCAGATGTTGATCGTTTGACAAATGATTTTGTTGGTATGGTTCGTTATCGCGAGCTTCTGGCTCAAGGTATGATTTCACCGCCGTTCGCCATGCATGAAGATCGCGGTGTGACCGGTGGTGGGACTGAAATGCGTGTCGGGGATCGTGGCGTCGCGATTACCGGTCCTTCTGTTCTTATTCCACGGAGCGAAAATTGGATAACATCGCCCCGCCAGTAACGGAACTGGAAGCCGAGGCTCAACTACTTGCGGCGGGTTGGCCGGAAGAGCCCTTGCGTGTGCTCGAAGATCATGTGGACATACTCCTGCTGTGGTGTGTGCAACATCGTGCGACGGATGTGACGCTCCAAACCGGGCGCCCTGCGATGATCGAAGTCGATG
>CAZLIG010000305.1:0-1909 GCA_964559415.1 uncultured Rhodospirillaceae bacterium | reverse complement strand
GCCGTTCTTGAGATTTCGGATGTTTTGATCCCGGCGCTTGAGCATTTTAGAGATTCTTTGACGGCGAAGGCTGAGGCGTTCAAGGATCTTGTGAAAATCGGGCGCACGCATTTGCAAGACGCCGTTCCTTTGACTTTGGGGCAGGAATTTTCAGGGTATGCTGAGCAGGTGCGGCTTGGGATCGAACGGGCGAAGGCCGTTTTGCCGCGTCTTTATCCCTTGGCGCAAGGGGGGACGGCTGTCGGGACGGGACTTAACGCGCCCAAAGGTTTTGCCGAGGCGTTTGCAGCAGAGATTGCAAAGGAAACAGGCAAACCTTTCGTGACGGCCCCGAACAAGTTCGAGGCTCTTGCTTCGCACGATGCGATGGTGGAAGCGTCGGGGATGCTTAATACCCTGGCCGTGAGCTTTATGAAAATCGCGAACGATATTCGTTTGTTGGGCTCTGGCCCTCGATGCGGGATAGGCGAAATTTCTTTGCCGGAGAACGAGCCGGGATCTTCGATCATGCCCGGTAAGGTCAATCCCACGCAGGCCGAGGCGATGACGATGGTCGCGGCGCAGGTGATGGGCAATCATGTCGCTGTGACGGTCGCGGGGGCTAACGGGCATTTTGAGCTGAATGTGTTCAAGCCGGTGATTGCCTATAATATCTTGCAGTCGATCAAGCTTCTGGGCGACGTCGCGCGGAGCTTTGCCGATAACTGCGTTGTCGGCATTGTTGCGAATGAGGCGCGGATCGAAAAGCTGCGGGATGAGTCTTTGATGCTGGTGACCGCTTTGAATAGGCATATCGGTTATGACAATGCGGCCAAGATCGCCAAGAAAGCGCATGCCGATGGGACGACGTTGAAAGAAGCGGCTGTCGCGCTTGGATTGGTGACGCCAGAGCAGTTCGACGTGTGGGTGAAGCCGGAGGAGATGGTGCTGCCGTTTGGGTGAGGGGCGTTATCGTTTAATCAGTCAATTTTTGTAGCGCTTGTATCAAACCCAATGAGATGCCCGCCGGAGCCTTCCCTCATGAAAATGGGAGCGGGCATGACAAAGAGGGCGTTATAAAAGTCTCCGACAAATGCATGGGGTCCCCTGTTTTCGCGGGGATGACGGGGTTTAAAATGGAGTGGCGGTTCATCTATTGGTTGGCATTATTTCCATCGTAAAACCACTTGAGCCGCTTTCATGCCGGAGCGAAGGGCTCCTTCGATGGTGGTTGGGAGCCCTGTAGCCGTCCATTCCCCAGCCAACGCCACGTTCTTCCATCCTGTATACGCAGTAGGTCTGCGGGCATTTTGTTCGGGCGTAGCTGCAAGTGTCGCGAATTTTTCAAGAAAAACGCGGTGCGGAGGAATCTTTTCCGGGTCAAGGTCAAGGATAAGCGCGACCTCTTTCCATAATAAATGCGCCATGTCTCGCGTTGGAATGTGCTTAAAGCGCTCAGCGCAGCTGACGGTCAGTGAAACGATTCCATTTCGCGTAAAGATCCACTCCGTATATCCACCGACAATCCCCGCAAAGCCTTGCTCGATCTCCGGCGCTTCAACGCGGAAATGTGCGTTCAAAATTGACCGGAACTCCGTCGGCGTGGGGACTTCGGGCAAAACCTCGCGCATAAACCACGCAGGCAGCGCCAAAATGACCCAGTCTTGCGGGTCCACCTCAACCGATCGGTTTGTAAACACAAGCTCGCGCACGCAATCGCCCTCCCACAGCATCGAGCGCAAACGGTGGTAATACCGGACCTCGACATGATGCTGCGCAAGAACCGCAAGGCAGGGCGCGACACAGGTCTGGCTTAGCGTGGGAGAGCACGAACAGGGCCTGAGCCCGCAAGAGCAGAATCAGCCGGCAGAGTACCGGGCCGCGCAGACTGCTCGGCGAGGCGCTCGCCGAATGGTGGATGGCGCTCGCG
>CAZLIG010000304.1:0-1913 GCA_964559415.1 uncultured Rhodospirillaceae bacterium | reverse complement strand
CCGCGAAGATCGCCAACATGCCAGTGCCAGCCGAAGGCTCCAGAACGACATCGTCGTGCGTGATACCCGCTGCTATGGAAGCAACAAGCCCAAGTGGCGCTGGCGTTGAAAATTGCTGAAGCCCTTCGGATTCCTGCGTGCGGCGCGTGTGCGTTGGGAGCAACTCCGCTATCTTCGCAATCATGGAAAGAAGAGCGACGGGAGTCGCTGTGCGCGACTGCATCGCGCGTCCATATTTGCGAAGGAATAAGACTTGGGCCGCTTCGCAAACTTCGTAGGCGGTCTTCCATGTCCAAAGCCCTTCGGCATCGGAGCCGCCGAAAGCGGTCTCCATAGCCTGTCGCAGGATTTTGGCTTCGACCAAGACGCCTTTTTCGAGAGAAAGGAGGATTTGCTCCGCAGCTTGCAGGATGCAGTTGGCATCCTTTTCGGGCGTGCGAAGGGGAACGGCGACGCAGACGTCCGCCTTGGAAAGCATCAGATTCATGGGATTGTCTCCGGGAATGAGGTTGAGGGACGAGCCGGAGAAAACTCTCTTTGTCTTCCCCGGCTCGCCTCATCCCGGCCCCGCTCTCACTCTGGCGGGCGGTATGTCTCATACGGATTGCCTTCCGCCAAATGCCCGAAGGTTTGCTATTTGGTTCCCTTGAAAGGCTCCCACTCTATGGAAACAAACGGAAATACTGGTGAAATTTTTACCTTTGTTCCTGAAAAATGCTTAGCCAGATTCTTGACTATCTTTCTTGTTCTTGAGTTATCGACCTCTGCCAGCTCTGATGATCTTATTGACTGAATATCAGCGGGAATCGCGTCCGTGACCTTCGCTGGATATCTTTTTGCCTCAGTTTTCAAGAAGGAAATTACTAACTCGATACTATCTTTTGCCTCAGCCAGTGCTGAAGAGATTATCTCCTGTGGCGCATCATCTCGAATCGCTCCCCCACAGTGAGAGACGCGAGAAATGGCGCGATCAAGGTTTTTTTCCTGTTCCCATCTCCCGCTCCAATTGCAAGTGCTAAATATCTCAGTCTTGCTATTTCGGATCTCCTCTGCGCATTCGACCACCTTTGATCTAAAAGCCTCTTCCACCTTCAGCCTTAATGGGGCTAGCGAAGCTCTTTCTTTCATGTATTTCTCAAGCTCTTCTTTGCCCGTTCGTTCCCGGAACGAGGATTTATATTTATTCCTTTCAGTGACCGTTGAAGACACTGCGGAATCTAAAGCATCAAGTTTCGATATATTGGAGCGCAGCAACTTGATCCCTTGTTTTGCATGAGTCATCGAAAGTTTTTGTTGGTGAGTAATGGCTCCGAACATTCGTGTCTCCATTTTTATGACTTCCCCTTTTAATATACTCATGTAGCGACCTTTTTGAAACATCTGAGGAGATGCATTATGTATTACATCTCAATGCGTTGAAACCATCTACTGAACATGCATTGATTTTTTCTGATTATGGCCTCCCAAGTGGTTGATATCTCACCGACGACGCAGATGACGTAGTGCGGCGCGCCTGTCGCAACTCCCGTATTCCATCAGCGCAAGGTCGCCATTTTCTGCGGCGGCAACGTTTGGAAGTTCTCGCGGGCATAGTCGGGAATAGCCATGTCAAGCTCCCTGCCGCATGACTGAGCCGCAAAAGCGTGCTAATGCAGGAATGTCATCAAGCATCGAAAGAGACGCAAAGTTGTTGCGATCGCCAACGTAGTCCTTCCTGCCCTTGCATGTGCGGATCAAAATGCCGGTGTCGGCGCGCGTCGCCGGTTGGCTGATCTGCACATAGAGGCGCTCGTGATGCAGGATGACCTCGCCGGAGACGGCGACACCCCCTGCGTTAGAACGAATATCAAAGGTTTCCGACGTAAAGTCGAGGGCTTTGGCCAGTATCTTGAGGCGTTGCTTTCCGGCTGTGT
>CAZLIG010000303.1:0-1920 GCA_964559415.1 uncultured Rhodospirillaceae bacterium | reverse complement strand
TCAAGCCCTGGAACGCCGAACACGCCGCCGGGCGCATCACGCGGCCCTTGCGCCATAACGGCCAACCGTATCGCGGCATCAATGTTGTGATGCTATGGATGGAGGCTATGTCTCACAACTTCGCTTGCCCCATCTGGATGACCTACAAGCAGGCGCAGGAACTTGGCGCGCAGGTTCGCAAGGGCGAGAAAGGAAGCCCCATCGTTTTCGCCGACCGCATTCATCGCACGGAAACAAACGACAGCGGTGAAGAGACCGAACGCGAAATCCCTTTCCTTAAAGGCTACATGGTCTTCAACTGCGAACAGATCGACGGCCTTCCGGCACATTTCACCGCGCCAGCAAAACCGGTTCTCGATCCCGTCAAGCGCATCGAAAATGCTGAATTTTTCTTCTCCGGCATCAAGGCTGATATCCGCTATGGCGGAAATCGAGCCTATTACTCGATCCATGACGACTATATCCAAATGCCTCCATTCGAAACGTTTCAAGACGCCGAGAGCTTCTATGCGACGTTAGCGCATGAAACGACGCACTGGACGCGTCACGAAACGCGGCTCAACCGCGAATTCGGACGTAAACGCTGGGGCGATGAAGGCTATGCCGCCGAGGAACTCGTCGCCGAACTCGGCAGCGCCTTCCTTTCAGCCGACCTTGGTCTTACGCCGGAGCCGCGTGACGATCACGCCAGCTATATCGCGGACTGGCTCAAGGCGCTGAAGAACGACAAGCGTGCCATCTTCACCGCAGCGGCTCATGCTGAACGTGCATGTGAATTCCTGCACGGTTTGCAACCCGAAGCTGTTCGGGAGGAAGCCGCGTAATCGCGTTCCTATGCATCTCAGACATTGAAATGCCATTCTGTAACAATAATTATGGCTTATCCGGGTTCTGCTGAGCCGCATCAACAGGCTCAGGCTCAACAATCTGAACTGAGCTAAAACAATCATAAACGTCCAGCGAACGGCGAGGGAATGAAACTACCATTTCTTCCAAATCCAGCAAAAATTTCTGAAGCTCAAAATTGTCTTTATCTTCGCGTATTTCGTAAAACTTTACTGAATGATGGCCTCGATCAGAAAGTGCCCTTGCAATCGCATATTTTACTGCGCCGCTGCAACGCATCCCAAACACAACTTCTTCGAGTTCTAAGGGGGAGTCAGAGAGACCGCGAGACCCGACTAATCGCCATTCCTTCTCATATCGCCAGTCGATAGCTTTTCGAGACAAAACAGCTTCATCGACCTGCCGTTGAGCATCTTTATCGCTATGCAGCATTGCCGCTACGGTGCTTGCTAGGATTCGCCTGCTACCTCCGTATGATATTTTATAAAGGTTCTCTCGTGCTCGCTCTGGAACGGAATAACCTATACACAACCCCTTATGCTGATCTGCGTAATGACTCCACATGAGCGGGCAGTTTGCTCGTTCGGCTAGAGAATAAATCCCTTTATCGTATCGTCTAAGAAGTTCGGCTTGAATCGCTCTGCCAAAAAGAAAGTTACCATTATCGTCCCAATCGTATTCGGGATCGGTCGCATTGTAGTGAATATCCGCGATAACTTCTTCGGCACGTTGACTGCTCCGGGTTGCTATATGACTTTCTGTGTTCGGGCCGCGAGACTTCATGGTCTTGGAGGCAACAGACATTTCGGTGGCTATTCGCTGGCCTACCAGCGTTTTCAAAATTGACACGAGCTTATCAGTCTCTATATCGACTTCGAGCGATGGTCGGGTGTCCATTGGATCATTAAAAGTACTAGGATCGGCAAAAAATATCTGGTCAGCAATAAGCATATCCAGCGCTAGATAACTGAACGGGCGATACTTATAAAGGACTTTCGGTGTCTTTGTCCTATTGCTCATATTCTCTCCAAACAGCTGAACAGGTCTTCCAAAACTTTCGCTACATAAGCCCCA
>CAZLIG010000302.1:477-1923 GCA_964559415.1 uncultured Rhodospirillaceae bacterium | reverse complement strand
TTCATGGGCTTGGTCGAAGGAAATCCAATTGAGTTCCTTCAGTATATACTTTGCATCGTCAAGACCAACCCCGAGACTGGTGAGCAGGATATTCAGGTCGAAAGTTTGGCTCAAGGCGACAGAGACACCTTACAGATCAACTTAAGCGCAGCAAGGATTCACTTCGACGTCCCAATCATGGACGACATAATCGGTTGGGAAGGTATGTTTATGTTCAATTTGGTTCAACTTCGGCAGGAGGTGAATGCTGCCCTTGAGGACGTGTAATTTTTTTTGATTTTTTAAGTGGGTGGTTAACAACCACCCATAAAAATGACATGGAAACATGTCGCAACACTCAACTCTTTTTGGAGGTGGACAGATGAGTAATGCACAAGAGCGAGAGGCTTTCTTTGAGATTCTCAAGGACGCATGCAAACCCTTTCATTCCCCAGATGGGACAACCTATGCAAGGGTGTCAATCAAGGGGTATCAGGAGGTTGTAGCCATCAAAGGGAAAAAATTCCGCCATTATGCCGCGTTACTTTACCGAGAATTTTCCGGAAAGATTCCTGTTTCTAATTTTCTCAAAGATATCATTGGTATGATTGACGCAGAGGCCTCGATAGGGCCTGAACGGCCGGTTTATATTCGAGTAGCCGAAATCGAGGGGGCTATTTACATCGATCTTTGCAACGAACGGCGAGAGCAAGTGCGCATCACTTCTGCCGGCTGGGAGATCATCGATTCACATCAATCGCCGGCATGCTTTTTCCGTTCCAAGCGGTCGTCAGCCCTGGTGATCCCTCAAAGAGGAGGCTCCCTTCAGGAACTGCGCCGTTTTTTCAACCTTGAGAGTGAAGGTCATTTCATCTTGTTGGTCGCTTTTTTGGTAGGGGCTCTTCACCCTAACAAACCACGACCCCACCTATCGGTTCAGGGTGAGCAGGGGACCGGAAAAAGCATGGCCTGTCGATTAGGCGCCGATCTGATTGACCCTAAATGCCCTTCTTTTACTAACTTGCCCAGTTCTGAACGGGATGTAGCGATTGCTGCCACAAACAGTTGGCTGCAATCCCACGACAACGCCTCCACGATCACAGACCCTATCTCTGACGTGATTTGCAAACTGGTCAGTGGTGGAGGCTTTGTCACCCGTGCTTTGTACACTGACGGTGGAGAGGCTGTTTTCAATTTCCAAAGGCCTATCATTACCAACGGGATCACCGGGTTCGTGCAGCGGCCAGACCTGTGTGACCGAACTATTTTCATCAGGACCGTACCTATACCCGCTGGGGAGCGACGCCCCGAATTTATTCTGCAAGCTGAATGGGAGGCTGTTAGGCCACGTGTACTTGGTGCTTTGTATGATGCCGTGTCCTGTGCACTGAAAAACCTGCATACAACCAAAATTGACGCCTGCCCTCGGATGGCCGATTTCGTCCATTGGGTGGTAGCAGCGGAAGA
>CAZLIG010000302.1:0-467 GCA_964559415.1 uncultured Rhodospirillaceae bacterium | reverse complement strand
CAATATGAGCAGAACAGGCTGTCTGCCATCGACGATGCCATTGAAGCCGATCCCATCGCTTCGGCCGTAATGAAACTGGTGCAAACAGAGGGCAACTGGTCAGGGACAGCGACGGAGTTGATGCAACGATTGACCCTGATTTCGCCGGAAGAGGTGAAATGCTCCGCCCGGTGGCCAAAACAGGCGAACACCCTTTCGAGCAAGCTGAAACGGTGCATGACGTTTCTCCGCGAACGCTCCGTAGAGATTGAGTTCAGTAAATCAGGGCAACGAATTATCACCATTACCTGGGCTTTCCAGAAACCCGTTTTCGCTGCTGCGATGAATCCAGTTCTTTTACCGGATCCAATGGTTCAGCAAGCCATGGCCCAAGTACTAATGTCTTAATTAAAGGGATTTTTTAGGGAAAAAGAAGAAACCCCGATGTTTCGTCATCCTCTTGACATGCAACCAAAATCAGGAATAAT
>CAZLIG010000301.1:0-1929 GCA_964559415.1 uncultured Rhodospirillaceae bacterium | reverse complement strand
GGAGCGCGGAGTTCGGCTGTTTGGGCTCGTCCACGCCGATGACAATCTGCTCTCCCCAACGTCCCATGGTTAAAATCTGAAACTAATTCCCCCACCCCATCCCCTTTTTCCGTGATACGATGCCCCCGAATTGCTCAATCACTTTTTTGAGACTGGAGAATTTCAATGGCTACAATCATTGCGACGATGTCCGTTATAGATTTTCTGTCGGAAGCATCCGGCAACCCCGGCGTGATCAACGCCACAATGACCAATAAACTTGTACCTCTAAAGGACTATGCGTTTCGCGACGAAATCTTAAGCAAAGCAGACCCGACCACGCACTCAATCATCATGATCGGCATTGAGCCTGCGGCCCACAACGGCCAAAGCTCGCACAAGTCACTGTTCGCCGCCTTCGAGTCAAACTACTTGGCAAACAAAGCGTTTGAACCAGTAAGAGGAAGGATCCAGAACGCAGTAGATCCTCTGACTGAAATTAACGACGGAAGAACCATTTATCTGGTTGTCCCCAACGCGCAGCTGGCAAAATTGGAAACCATCGGCTCGACCGAGACTTTCCCTACGATCGAAGAAATGCGCACAAGATTCAAAACCTTTTACGAGCAAGAGCACAAAAAAGCTCCAAACTTGGATGCAGCCGCCACACCTAAAGAGACCCTATTGCCAAAGCAGTCCTCCCGGCCCCGAAAAAAGCCCAGCTTCAGCGCCGGGCAGCCAAGCATATAACAAGAGAGCAGCAGCCCTACACCTGCATAGCTTCCCAAAACGCTTCTCGCCTCACAGAAGCGCCCCTGTATCCCATTGCATTAACCTTAACCCCCTCCCCACCAAAAGTAAAAAAACGTCCTTTTACCCAAGCGTGCAAAACCCTATAATGTCACTCGATTTCTTTAACGTAGAGATAGCAGGAATTTATTATGTCGAATGTCCCAAAGCCCGTCGTCCTCGACAGCCTCACCACCCTTGTCGACTATATGGACGCGTTTTTCGCAGGCAAAGTCCCCGGCTTCCCCGAAAAGAACCTCTCCCCCAACCAAATAGGCTACCTCCTCGACCACGACGGCACCCTCGGCGAAAGGGACCCCGAGGACAACTCAAACACAAGTTTCTCTAAACTCCAACGCGAGAATATTGGAAACACCACAGACAGCAGTTGCTTCCTTTTCGGCGTAACGTCGCGCGACCTCCCGATTATGGAGAAATTTTACCACGAGCAACACGCAAATACGGTAAAGCCTCTCTCCCCCAAAAAATTCGCAATGGCAGGAAGCGGTGGCTACGCTTTTCAAAAAGGGAAAGAAACGGTCATCGTTGTTCCTGTCGTCGATAAAAACGGAACCCCCTACGACCAAAGCCTGGTAGAGAAAGGCGCCGAGGCAACCCGGTGGATAACCGATAAGCTTGCGGAAAAATATCCCGGCCTTGTCACGTCCGACCCCCGCAGATTAATGGCCGCTGCCTTGTGCGGAAAATTCCCGAACGAGGAAAAGCTCTCCGAATTTCAAGCCTGCGCCCGCGAACTGACCGAGAACAGGCAAAAACATCTTGAAAACAAGATCGAACTGAAGATGGACCCCGGCCTTAAAAACCTGACCGGCTATATCGACTTCAAGTTGGCTGCCGCCTCAAAAGACAAAGCCGTAACCTGGATTCTAAACAACCTCGAAAATCTGGGGTATGAAAAACCCAAGTTGATCGTAGCCGACACCGAACCCGACGAGAAAATCGTCGAAGCCGCCCGCAAAGCAGGCTTCCCGGTCCTAGCCTTCTGCGTAGACAACCACATCAAGGACCACTCAAAGGGAATCTGGAACGCCATCTGCCCCACGGTAGAAATGTTCCACTACGCGCTGATGTATATGCATTCCCCCGACAAAGTCCGCGACCTCGCCGCAGACGAGCGCATGGGCACCCCCATCCCCCCCG
>CAZLIG010000300.1:0-1930 GCA_964559415.1 uncultured Rhodospirillaceae bacterium | reverse complement strand
TAAATCGTAAGCTAACAGAATTAAGGCAGGCGGAATTCTACAATTAAGTATTGTGTCCCCGGAATTCCCTTGGTTAATGAGTGGCCGTCCTTTTTTTGAGCTTTGTCAGCGGCTTTTTATTCAATAAATCCCAAAATAGCCATAATTGCCATACATAAAGCCGACACATAAATTTTTAAAAAATGCATTTTTAGAGAAAGGTCATTTCATGAATCGTGACGAAGCTATGGATATCCTGAAGGAACGGCTGGATGGAAAAAAGATAATTTGGGTCGGTCCACGGGGAGAGGATGCGGAAAGCCTTCGCGACCTGAATATTCCTGTCTCTTATTATACCGGATATGCGCCTCTTCCGGGCGAATTTTCCATGGAGACTGATTCTAATGTGCGCGTTTTCTACAGCCTGGACGAAGATATATCGAACGCAGCAAAAGAAATGTTGTCGAAAGTTAAGGAAGACGCGTCCAATACCGAAGCCGTTCTTTTGACTTATAAGTCCAGTCAGAAATTACATGACCTGTGTCAATCAGTGAATGTGCCTTGCTTATCAACGGCTCCTGATCCGATTCTGGACAGCAAGACTTATGTCGAACAGCAATTGGAAGACAGGTTCGGCGTTAGAACCTTGGGGTACTCCAGGGAAACCGGAGTGAAGGATGTTCAAGCCTTGGCCACGATGATCGACGAATACGGCGAGATTGTAGCCCGCGCCGATTCTTCTTCTCTTGGACGCGGCCTTTGGCGGATCTCTTCGCTTGACGATCTAAAGGCAATCCCGGCCGAGACGAAAGACTTGTGTACTTTTGCGCCTTGCCTCGAACCGTCGATTCCGCTCAATGTAAGCGCTTGCGTAAGCGCAGAGGGCGATTGCAGCCTTCATACGCTTAGCCTGCAGCTTATCGGACATCCGCTGTTGACGACACGATCCTTTGGCTATTGTGGAAACGACTTTGCTTCGGCGCGGGAATTGCCGGTTGAAACGATTGAGCAGTGCGGAACGATAACGAAAAACGTTGCGCGGTGGCTTGCCGATCGCGAATACAAGGGAGCATTCGGCATCGATCTTCTTTGTTACAAGGACAACGTGCATTTCGTTGAAATCAATCCTCGGTTCCAGGGGTCGTCCAAAATTTCGGCTCAGATTGATAAAGCCGCTGGCAGGGTCGATATCTATACATCGCATCTTCTTGCGTGGAATGGCGTTGAGCACAACACGTCAATCCCCGAGTTTGTTGAGCAGACGAAAAACCAAAAGAAGTGCGCTCATATGGTGTTCTATAATCAACAAAACTATCCCATCCGTCTTGAAAGCGTGCCGGAGTCTTCTCTCCAACGCTGGCGTTTCGGTTCGGGAGTTGCGGGGCGCAGTTGGGAGCTCGGCCTTCAACCGGATCCGGTCGTTCAAATTATGCCCAATGCGACGCTTATAAGGGTCGAAGTCCCTCATAAAGTTACCGACGACGGCCGCACGTTCGATGACATGACTGAGGCGAGAGTCGCAAGTGTGTTTAGTGAACTGCAATACAGCCGGGCGAAGAGACGATCGACTAAGCCCAGGAAAAGAGCTTCCTTGAAGCTTGATAGCTGCCATTATTGTTAGCGCTCCTGTATAAAAGGCTCCGGGTTTAATTGGGGGCTTGCGGGCAACTACGCGCTGCTACGGTGCTGTCGCATCCATATGGCCTTTAAGTTTTGGCTAGACTGTATTAAGCATGTCCTTTGCCATGTTGTTAAACTTCTAGGTACGTGAGAAACCAATTGGATGCGCACGCATTGAATAATTTTATAGCCGGGCTGTGGGAGAAGGAAATCCTCCCATCGCTTTGCGATTACATTCGCATCCCCAACTTGTCGCCGATGTTCGACCCCGACTGGGAAACCCATGGGCACATGGAGGCCGCGGTAGCTTTATTCGAGGCTTGGGCGACAG
>CAZLIG010000299.1:1214-1973 GCA_964559415.1 uncultured Rhodospirillaceae bacterium | reverse complement strand
TGACATTCTAGGTGAGCGCTTGTTTGCTTTCCCTAAACCAGTTCAGTTGGTGCAGCGACTAATCGACTATTGTGCACCCCCAAACTCAATCGTTCTCGACTCCTTTGCTGGCAGTGGTTCCACGGCACACGGCGTCCTGAGGCAGAACGCAGAAGATTCTGGTAATCGGAGGTTCATTCTGATTGAAATGGAAAAACCAATCGCCCGCAACATTACTTCTGAACGCGTGCGACGCGTATCGGAGGGCTACACGAACGCGAAAGGGGATAAGGTCGAAGGCTTGGGCGGAAGTTTCCGTTACTGCGAACTTGGCGAACCACTATTCGACGAGATGGGTAAGATCCGCGAGACGGTGATTTTTTCGGAGCTGGCCCGGCACGTATATTTCTCCGAGACCGGCGAGCCGTTGCCGCGCGCGCGGGTGATCAACACGCCGTTCCTCGGCGCGTGCCGCGGCGTCGGCATCTACCTGCTTTACAACGGCATCCTGGGCGACGAGAGCGCCAACGGCGGCAACGTGCTGACGCGCCAGATCCTCGCCAAGCTGCCGGAGTTCGATGGCCCGAAGGTGGTCTACTGCGCTGGCTGCCTCTTGAGCCGCGACCGCCTGCAAGGTGCCCATATCACCGTCCGTCAGACGCCGTACGAGATCAAGGTGTCGTGAATAGAAGGCCCGATAGGTAGCCATCTTCATTGACCCGGAGGAACGAATGATCAAGACAGTTGCACAATTGCTCGAGCGTTTCCTTAAGGCTGAAA
>CAZLIG010000299.1:0-1204 GCA_964559415.1 uncultured Rhodospirillaceae bacterium | reverse complement strand
CGAAGCACTTAAAAAGCAGAATATTGAGCATCGTCCCACAATAGGCGATATGTATGAAGGCCTCACAAAAAGCCTTCTAAGCAAGGCGCTTCCAACTTCCGCAAATCTTGATGTGTCCGCTGGATTCATTGAGGATGTAGACGGGACTCTGAGTTCGGAACTAGATTGCATGCTTGTTTGTGGACCGGGAACGCAAATTCCATACACTGACAAATTCAAATATCGCCTTGATGACGTCATAGCTGTCATACAGGTTAAGAAAACTCTATATTCTGCAGACATTGAGAGTGGTTACCAAAACCTGCGATCATTTGCGGGGTTCACGGCTTCCGACCCGAAGAGAGATGTTCTTCTTAGAGATGCGTTTCAATCGATTACCCGACGACCCTTTCCCAGGCAGGAATCACTAGACAACCTGCCCGTTGAAATTCAAATGATCTACAACGCCCTCGTAACAGAATTTCTGACACCAGTTCGCATTCTACTCGGCTACAACGGATTCAAATCACACAATGCTTTTAGACAAGCATTCGTTGATTATCTTTCCAAGCAATATGATGGGACGCCCAAGAAAGGCTTTGGTCCAACGAGTTTTCCACACCAGATCATTTGCGGTGACTATAGCCTCATAAAATCTAATGGGATGCCATTCATTGCACCGCTTGAAGAGGACTACGTTTGGCCTTTCTATTGTTCAGCGGCAACCAAACCAGTTGAGCTACTTCTTGAGTTGATATGGACGCGTCTTGTCTATCAGAGACAGCTTGACCCTTCTGTGTTTGATGAAGATATTTGGCTTGGGTCTGTTGCTCGTTTCATTTCAGCCAAACCTGTTACAAAGGGTGGGCAACAAGGTTGGGAGTACAACTGGATTAAAGCTTCCGAAAAGCAATTAGAAGAGCCAGCAGAGCTAAAGCTGTGGGAACCCGTTTTCCTAGATGTGGCACAATTCACAGTCATGAACCGCCTTTGCCACGAAGGTAAAGTTGATTTAACAGACGGCGACCTCCTTGATTTCCTTGGCAAACATAAATGGTCAGTTGACTCGTTTGTTGAATCCCTTAATAAGACAGGGCTCGCAGCACGTGACGGCAATGAACTTGTTCTCCTCACCCGTAGGTGTTCGTGCGTAATCCTTCCAGATGGCCGGTATGCTGCAGGCGAGAATGTTGCCGATCAGCTTTCTCGATGGATGCTCATTTAT
>CAZLIG010000298.1:0-1979 GCA_964559415.1 uncultured Rhodospirillaceae bacterium | reverse complement strand
ACCGTGCCGTCATCCTCGATGCCGACCACCAGCTCACCGCCGTCCGCATTGGCGAAAGCCGCCAGCGCCTCGGCGATGTCATGCGCGATCGCGGCCGCCTTGCGCGGCTTGCGCGCGCCGCCCGAGCGGTCGAGCGCCGACTTCCGCTCGAAGAATTGTCCCTCTTCGGCAGCCTGCCAGCGGGCGATGTCTGTCATTTCCGTCATAAAGATATTCTATTCCACGCCTCGCGGCGTTTGCGAGCCCCAACCATCAGTTCTGACACCGTAAAGTCGGAAAACACACTTTTAAGCTTAAGCGAATGGGTGCTGTTGCAATTTCTTTACTGTCTCAAAGGCGAACCGAACTTCCCTTTCCACAAGAGCTGGTGTTCCGGAGTGGCTCAAACGGTTCAGAACGGTTGAGCGTACAGTCTCGACATCGTTCATGAGCGCAGGGTCAATGAAATTCGGTTTGCCGCTTGTTTGCCGCTCTTTCTGCCTGTCAACAATCCCTTGCCAGAGATGATCGGCCTTCACCTCCTTGGGCTCGGGCTTAAAGTTGATTTTCACGCCGCAGTCCTTGCAGACATTCTTGATGCGTTTCTCAAACGCCGCCCGCACATAGACGGCGGTTGCCATGAGGTCTCCGGCGCGGATATGCTTGTCTGCAATGGCAAGCAGGTCGGAACACGGTTCAACATGCGGTCTTCCAGGTTGTCCCGGTACAGTCGGAATCTCGCGAAGGTTAAGCGTCGTCCAACGGTCGGTATGTTCCGTAAACTCTTTGGCCAACTCGAACCAGACACGATCATAGGTCATGAGTATGATCTGCCAGTCTGCAAAATCCTCGTTTAATATCTTCAGCACAGGAAGACGGTTCGACAAGTCTAGGCCAATTAACACGTCATCGAGCACCAGCAACCGAACTTTGGTTGTTCCATCCGTTCCGGCAGTTGGCGATTTAAGCACCAGACTGGCCGCGCCCAAATAGATGGCCAGCGCCAGCGCTGTTAATCGCGCTTCATTCAGAAACAGTTGGGGATGCTCAATTGGCTTGCCGAACAAACTCACAGTCAACCCGATCTCCTGCCCAACGAACTTCCTCTTCCTTCGGTCGTAGGTGACCTTTCCGGGTACGAGATTAAACTCTAGTCCTTCCGCCCCCATCTTTTTGATGAGCCGTCGGCCTTCCTCTACGACTTCAGGCAAGTGATTTGCCAGCGCGTTGCTGAAGTCCAAAGAGGCCCTGTCGGCCGCCGCCAGTTTGCGCGAACCGTGGTAAGCTGCCGGATTGGCGCGAATCATCGCGTCGTAAACTTCCCGCAACGGCCGATTGCCACCGTTGACAAGCACAGGGAGATCACGAAGAACGTCTTTAACGAGCAAGTCGAACAAGTCGGGCTTGTTGGTCCGGTGGACGAAATTCGTCTCCAACAACGCCTTGTAGTCCAAGAATCGGCAGCGATCCGTTAATAGCGCGAATGGAGGTCCTTCCGTGCCCGCAGGGTGTCTTTCTCCATATTTCCAAGAAAAACTCTCCGGCATTCCCGCTGTTAAACTGACAGTAATGAAACCTTCTGCTCCTGGCGCGTAGATGTGGCGATACGCAGCAAACTCCGTTGTCCCCGGGGTTCGATTCAGGAGATCCCGCAAAGCCTTAAACAAAGAGGACTTGCCGCTTCCGTTCTCTCCGAAAAGCAACATATTCTTACCCTCTGGCCCTAGATTAAACTCGTACGTTGGGCCAGCGGGATATGCACGATAGTCACTGATCGCAATCTTGGCGATACGCGCGACAGTAGGCGCGGGCGGTGGGACCGGCGGAGGCGGGACTCCGCCAGCTCCGCCCGCGTTGTCTTCGGCAGGGCTCATTCCTCATCCTCCCGCGGTATTTTGGCATCCGCCGCATTGCCCACATCCTCGATCACTCGCACCACGTCCAACGACTTGAGATCGAAGAGCATCCCGCGCAGGGCCGCGTCCCGCGCATAGGCCCGC
>CAZLIG010000297.1:0-1985 GCA_964559415.1 uncultured Rhodospirillaceae bacterium | reverse complement strand
ATACGCATCCCTTCCTTAGGCTGCAGAAGTTCGACCAGCAATTTCACTACCCCGCGCGGGGTATAAAATTCCCCGCCTTTTTTTCCGGCATTGTCCGCAAATTTCTCGATTAGGTATTCATAAGCGCGGCCCAGCAAATCGGGTTCGCTCATATTCTCATTCCGGAGAGATATTGTTGAAAAATGCTGGATTAGTTTTGAAAGCACGACATCGCGTGCGCGGGCATCGCCGAGTTTGTTTTGGTCGTTGTAATCGATGCCAAGCAGAACCCCTTCAAATTTTGCTCCATTTTCCTCTTCTAACTTTGCGCAAGCTTTATTGAGAGACTCCCCGATGTTTTGGGAAAGCTTTTTGATCTCTTCCCAACGAGCACGTTGCGGAACAAAGAAGGGATGTTCATCCGGGTCTTCATACGCAATTTCGTTCGCTTCTTTCTTTGAGGTTCCGTGCTTGATCTCGCGCTGCATAATGGCTTCGGCTTCTTCTTCGAACCTGTCGGACAGGCGTTTAAGAAACAGGAAGCCGAAAATGAATTGCTTGTAATCGCTGGAATCAATCGACCCGCGCAAAATATCTGCCGCCGCCCAAAGCTTGGCATTCAATTGATCGCGGGTAAGTTTATCGGGCATTCGATACTCCTATCAAATAAAGGACAGCAACGGCTCCAACAAGCCGTTGAGAATGTTTTGTTGTGAGGCGATGGCTTTCAATGAGGCACGACGGGAAGCCTCGTGAACCCGGCAATACTCTTCGAGTTTTGAAGCATGTTCGCGACTCGGAAGGGCGATGCGTAAATCCTGAAGCGTTTTGGGTTTGAGGCTTCTGATTGTTCCGCAATCGGCAACCGAGGCAAGCATGGCTTCGCCATTTGGCGCGTTAAAAAGGGCAACGAGCAGGGCGGCTCCAATGGGCGCATCCGGGGCCAGGCGAATTACCAGCGTGTTGCTACCGGCAATAAGTCCAGAAACTGCTTCTCCACAAAGACCGGCGCGGAACGAACTGCCCCTGGCGGAGAGCAAAATGTCGTCGGGTTGTAGCCTGTAGCCAGCGAGCTTTTCCGGAGTTTCTACCGTAACCGTCTCGACATCCTGGACCAGAACGGCCCCATCGACGATATTTCTTATCGTAAGCATCCCGACGACATGGTTGCCTTTGCCTGCGGGGGAGCGGCCATAGGGCGAAAAACCACCAAAAACATTGGCAATTTCACCGAGGCGGCAGGCCTGTATATGTGGGCGATTCTCGATCATGTGGGTGAGAATGCCCTAGAAAGAGCGCGGAGTCAATAGTCAGTAATATATTACAACATATGTTGTATATCATTACTCGTCTTCAACGGCCAGTGCCCATATTCTTTTTAAAGGCAATTCGGCTTGTATTGTCTCCGGCAATTTTTCGTAGTGTTCCTCGACCATATTTACGATATCGCCTGCATCCCAAAGACGGATTTCGAAGAAACAACGAGCCGCTTCTTTTGCTGCGCTCTTGTTGTACCCGCCCCAAGCAACAAGCAGGCCGTGTTGGGCCTGATAGTTTTTCATGACCCCTTGCAGCTCACGCAAGACTTTTACATCGACAGGAGAGTCCTGAGACTTCACCTGAACGACAAGGCGCGGCGCATCAAAGCCGAGGGCACCGTTCCCAGCAATAATATCGACGCCGCCGTCAGGCCCTTCCGGCGATTGTCGCACGCGATATCCCTGAGCCGTCAGGATCGCCGAGATCAAATCCGTCAGAGCGTGCCCCTTAAACTTTTTGCCCAAGAAAGATGTGATCAAGTCCCTTGAGTATTGTTCGAGGTCCGGTACGGAGGAGGCCGCGTCGCTCGATACCCCATTCTCCGAGGGAAGCGGTTGAGTGGGCGCAGGTTTACCGCTAACCAATGCTTTAATCCGCTCTTCCGCATGATTTCTTTGGATGCGGCAGACGGTCATAAATGCGCCGAGCGAGTAAAGTAAATCCTGATCAAAGGCACTGCGAGGCAG
>CAZLIG010000296.1:0-1994 GCA_964559415.1 uncultured Rhodospirillaceae bacterium | reverse complement strand
CCTTGTCGTTCCGCGCCCGCGCCAGTATCCCGTGCATCCGTTTCACAGCGGTGTCTATCGCCTGTCTGGGATACCGCCCTTTCCGCGCACTCTCTTTTGGAAACAGGGGCCTCGCGGGAGCGGATTGAAAAAGCCTGCGACTGGCTCAAAGACCGCCAAGTCCTCGATCTCGTCGGCGACTGGTCCGTCTGGCGCCCGAACGTCCGACCGGGCGGCTGGGCGTTCCAATACGCAAACCCGCATTACCCCGACCTCGATGACACAGCCGTCGTCGTCATGGCGCTCGACCGCCTCGACCACAAAAAATACGAAACGTGCATCGACCGCGCCGTCGAATGGGTCATGGGGCTGCAATCGAAAAACGGCGGCTGGGGCGCATTTGACGCGGACAACACCTGCTACTACCTGAACTTCATCCCGTTTGCCGACCACGGCGCCCTTCTCGACCCCCCAAGCGCCGACGTCACCGCCCGCTGCCTTAGCATGCTGGCCCAATTGGGTTACAAAAAAGACCACCCAAGCGTCACCGCCGCCCTCAACTACCTGCGCCGCGAACAAGAAAAAGAAGGCTGCTGGTTTGGCCGCTGGGGCACGAACTACATCTACGGCACATGGTCGGTCTTGTGCGCCTTAAACGCCATCGGCATCGACCCGCAAGACAGCATGGTCCGCCGCGCCGTGGCATGGCTTCATGAAAAGCAACGCGAAGACGGCGGCTGGGGCGAAAGCGGCCAAAGCTACTGGAAAAACCAACCGCGTGGCGAAAACGCCGTCAGCACCCCTGCGCAAACCGCGTGGGCGCTTTTGGCGCTGATGGCCGCAGGCGAAGTCGAAAGCCAAAGCGTCCAAAAAGGCATCGCCTATCTTCTAACAACGCAAAAGCCCGACGGCACATGGGACGAAGCTTATTACACAGCCGTCGGCTTCCCGAAAGTCTTCTACCTGCGCTACCACGGCTACAAAGCCTTCTTCCCGCAATGGGCCATAGCAAGATACAAAAACCTCCTCCAATCGAACGCCAAAACCGTCCTCTACGGCATGTAAAAAAATAAGAGGTTATCGTCATACCGGCGAAAGCCGGTATCCAGAGCCGAGCGTCCGCAAGGCATAAGGACAAGAGATGTTTCAACAACAAAAACCATCGACTTCTATGCGCCGCAAACGCGGCACTATTGCGTTATCATCACGTTTTGCCTCAACTCTAAAGAAAGCCCCCCATGATCGGCATCCTCTGCGGCCTTGAATCCGAAAAGAAAATCGCCAGCAAAATCAGCGGCGCCATCGTCGCCTGCGCCGCCGCGCGTCCGCATAAAGCTCGAGATCTAGCCCGCGAACTCGTGGCCATGGGCGCAACGAAACTTTTAAGCTTCGGCATCGCCGGCTCATTAGATTCCTCCGTGCACCTCGGCGACGTCTTCATCGGCACGCGCATAGCCTCAACAACCGGCCAATGGCAATGCGACGAAGCATGGGGCAAAGAGCTTGTGAATAAAATCCCCTACGCCAAGCGCGGCGGCGTCTTCGGCTCGGAAACCCTTATCCCGACCATCGAGGAAAAAGAAACCCTCTACCGTAAAACGGGCTGCGCGATTGTAGATATGGAAAGCCAATGCGCGGCGGAAGTGGCGGCAGAAGCCAAGCTTCCCCTCATGGTCGTCCGCGCCGTCTGCGACGACGCCGTCATGAACGTCCCGCCCTTCGTGATGGCAGCGATTGCGGAAAACGGAAGCGTCCGCCCAATCAAAGCGCTGGCACACCTAGCCATGCACCCTTTACAAACGAAAGACCTGTTCAAAATCATGAACGGCACGAACCAAGCCCTAACCTCGCTCCGTGGCGTCAAAGCCGCACTCAACCACCCTTAATAAACGCTGCATGGAACAAATGCCCCCCACCTCCCGCCATCCCAGCGCAGGCGGGAATTCCATACACGAATTACGTCAAAGCCGCGAGAGAAAGCCGTCATCCCAGCGAAGGCGGGGATCCCATTTGGT
>CAZLIG010000295.1:0-2000 GCA_964559415.1 uncultured Rhodospirillaceae bacterium | reverse complement strand
TCGTTTATGATGCGCGACATGAGCATGCCCACCCTGGTCTCTCCGAAGAAGTCCACGGGCAGGCAGATGATTTTTGCGAACAATTCGTAGCGCAGACGCTCCAGCACCTTGAGTCCGCAATAGGACATGAGGAATTTTTGGGCGAAAAGCCCGACTCCCTTGGCCAAGAATACGCCGACCAGAAGCAGCGGGACGAACAAGAGGGCGGTGGCGTCTTTATTGATAAAGATTTCATCGAGCGCAGGTTGCACCAGATAGGCCGCGCCGGCCGTACAGGCGGCGACGATGGCCAAGCCGCACATGGCCAGGGCGATGTGCAGTTTGTAGGGCATGAAGTAGCCCAGGCTTCGCTTCATGAGCTGGAACGTGCTGTTTTGAGGATCAGTCATATAAATATCCGGAGGCGAAGTCGCGGTTATGCGTTTCGGGTAGTGAAGATTTGTGGCTTACGGACTTTCAGATTGTCTAAGATTGCCGTGCGCCATTGCCTTTTGTCGCGAGTTTCGAGGTAGGTGTCTAAAAAGGCATGCAACTCATCGGGCGTGCAGGTGTAATGGTTGGAGTCCGCGTAGTGCCTGAAAGCATGGCAGGTGCGTCTCAATGTCGGATAGCGCCACGGATAGAAATTGTCGAAGTCAAAGAAGTGGAAGCGGAATTCGTCAGCGGTCACCCTTTCGACGACCATATTCTGATCAGTATCTTCAGTGTACACTCCCAGGGCATGCACCTTGCCCAGTTCGCGGCCCAATTGGATGAAGAAGTTCATTCGGATTGCCGGGGCAAGTTCCCGCACGGTTTGCAGAAAGTGCTTGTAGGAGACACATGAGAGAGGCAGCTTTTCTTGAAAAAATACGGATTCGGTCAGCCAGCCACGCTTGTAGGTGTTGAGGACTCCTGCGGGCATGGGAACTCGCACATCATTGTCGAAGAGGTAAGTTTGGGTGGCGCAATTACGTTCGGCTTCCGAAAATAATAGCGCGATCAGGTTTTGACTCAGTTTGCGGACTTTGTAGACTTTGGGGATGAAGATGCGCTCCCCAAGAATGAGTTCCACTTGAGGAAAGACATAGCGCTTCTGATCTCCGAAGAGGTGTTCAAGATCGGCGGCTCTTTGCCGCCACTGCCCAAGAAGAGCATCGACGTGTTCGCTGTTCAGAAACGGGGTGGGTCGGAAACAGGTCCGCGTGGCCCCCGAAGAGATACGAACGGAGGCATTCTTTTGGCTCAGAAAGTAGCGAGTGATAGCGGAAAATGTAGCGAACATGGCTGTTTCTCTATGTCTGATTGGCGCGGTGTCGAATTTGTGGCACGCGTCTGGTTCTCGACAGGGTTTGAAAACTATCCCTTGTATCTGTGATGCTGAGCCAGAATCTTGGCGTAGGGAGAGGGATCACCCTTGGTGGCGTAAACCGTGTTCCAGCCACCGATGGTGGAAATTTCCGAGTCGAGTGCGATCATATTTTTGCGTTGCTCTGCGATGACGCGTCGTGCTCGATGGACAGCATGAAATCTAAAAATTTCCTGGTCTGCGATTCAATGGAGAATGTTCGCGCTGCGTGCGATCGGACGCAATTTTTTAGTTCATGAATTTCCTGCCAAGGCATGCGGAGTAGAGCGGCGAGAGCCTCGGAGAATTCCGCCCCTCGACTTTGAGGTGGAAGAAGCTGGGATCTGAGAAATTCAGGCCAGATTTCCGGGGCTCCGCCCGCGTCTCTGGCGACAGGTATCAGGCCGTTGGCCATGGCTTCTTCCAGGGCGATGCCGAGAGGTTCGCACTGGCTCGGCAGGATGAAGATGTCCGCTGCACGCAGTTCCGCCCCGACATCGTTGACATACCCCGTAAAGGCAACCCGATCCGAAAGCCCCAGCCTGAGGGCTTGCTCTTTCAATTCGGCTGAAAGAGCTCCTTCCCCAACGATATTCAAAGAAAAGTTCAATTTTCGGCTGGCAAGAATTTTACATGCCTCCAAAACGTCTACGTGCCTTTTGTCTTTGTTGAG
>CAZLIG010000294.1:246-2028 GCA_964559415.1 uncultured Rhodospirillaceae bacterium | reverse complement strand
CTGGCTCATACGGAGGGATATTTGGAGATACATAAGCTCCGCTCACGGGAATGGGCGACGTGCTGATGGTTCTCGGGGCGGCCAAGGCAGTCAAAGCGACCTACAACGAGCCTCTCTATATATCGACCGCGCCGGCATTCCGTTCGCTGGTCGAAGCGTGCCCCTATGTGGACGGCGCGATCACCTACCTCGAAGAACTGCGTGCGCTCGAAGCGAAATACGGAACGAAGCTGAAAAGCTTCAACGCGGGTCCAGCGGCCTATGGGCTGTCGTCGATTCACCAGATCGACGCCTACCTGAACGCGCTGTGCATCCATGTGCCCGCCGAACTGAAGGAAATCGAGATCAAGGTCAGCGCGGCAGACGAAGCGGAAGTCGAAAAACTGATTGCGACCTTTCCGCCGCTGTCGTCGCCTTCTGCAAAACGCATCCTGATTCACCCGAGCAACGGCGACGTCAACCGCACATGGCCGAAAGAGCGATGGGAAGAACTTGCAACGCGGCTGATCGCCCTTGGACATCAGGTTATCGCCATCGGAAACAATTCGGCGGTTCCCGACAAGGGCGCGCAAAAGCTTGGCGTTCCGGAAGTATTGTCCGCCATCGACCGGCTGAACCTGTTAGGCACAGTCGCCCTCACGCGGAAAGCGGATTTGCTTGTCAGCACGGATGGCGGACCGATTCAAATGGCCGGAGCATCGGACATCGGGATCGTGGGCATCTATTCGACGGTTGAAGGAGCGAACCGCCTGCCCTTCCGTCACGGCAAAGCCGGATGGAGAGCCGCCTCGGTCAAACCGGAATGCAAATTCTATCCGTGCTACAAGAACATCTACGATCACAAATTCATGACGGAGTTCCGGCGAACGATGCCGGACGACCAACTGACGATCAACGGGATCTTCTCGCACTGGTGCACAGCCGAAGACCAATACCGCTGCCTGAAGAAGGAAGTGACGGTAGACATGGTGTTCGACGCGTGCATGAAGCTGCTGGACGAAAAGCCCGGCATGTCCTCCGACCCGGCCGCGCACGAAGAAGCGGCCTGAAGCGAGAAGCCCCGGGATTGAATTGAACACCTGCGTATTTTTTCAAAAACGTTCGGTGCGCGTCGTCCCCCTATGCAAGACCTGAAGCCGGCCTTCCGGCTGAATCGTCTTGCGCCGGGTCTAAACGGCCGAAGCCGGAGCCGCAGCCGAAGCGGCGTCGCCCACGAGCTTGATATCCGGGGACCCCTCGAAGCGGAACGAGCCGAAATGAGCGAGGCGGCTTTGGGGATCGAGCCAGATTTTCCCGCCGATATCGCGCCAGCGCCTGCAAAAGGTAAAATCCTCGCTTAAATAAACGTTGGTCCCCGGCTCGATCATGCAATCGAAGAAAGCATATTGATTGTCGCTCCGTTCCTTGGGAATGGGATAAACGTGAGCGAGGGTATACTTGGACTGAGGATAAGCGAACTTCATGCGTTCGAGGCAAGAGCGGCGAAGCATCATAAAGCCGGTCCCGGCATAAACGCCGGTTACGAACCCGCTCCGATGTTCGCGATCTTTTTCGGGGCAAGGAAGCCCAACGAAATGAAGCCCCGTCTGAGCAAGCTTCTCTATATCCATATCGGGACTCATTTTTTCCCGAGCCTTGGACCAGTCGTAATTCTTGACGGGATACATACCCGCGACGACCTCATGATCGAACTTGAGCATCCGATGAACGTCTTCGGGATAGAAAGAAATGTCGGCATCGATAAACATCAGATGTGTAGCCTGAGGCATATCGAGGAAGGTC
>CAZLIG010000294.1:0-236 GCA_964559415.1 uncultured Rhodospirillaceae bacterium | reverse complement strand
ATGATGGATTCCATATAGCCCTGAAAGACCTGCCCGCCGTAACAAGGTGTACCGATAAGAAGAAAAGGTTTCATAAGGATGCTTTAAGAATCGAGAGGGTTAAAAGAGAAGCCCCAGCATAAAACAACTCTCCTCTACCGCCAAGCCGCAACCCGCCCACAGGAAAAGCGGGCCACCTTTCCTAAAAAGCCCCTCCCTCCCCAAGCCCCCACCTCCCTTTCCAAGACCCCATCTCC
>CAZLIG010000293.1:0-2032 GCA_964559415.1 uncultured Rhodospirillaceae bacterium | reverse complement strand
ATCTCGGAGCGTTTGACCGGGCCCTTCTTTTCCAGGTATTGGAAGATTTTCGGGCAAGGCGAAAAATCCCTGAGCAGACCGATTTCCAGAAATACAAGAAAGAATACCTTAATCTTTTTACATCCTTGCTTGAGCCACGCGAAGATGTGCTTCACTTGCCGGATTCAACCTGCTTACGAAACCTTATTGCGCCGCATCCGCTCGGCGGCTTGATGTTTGTTTATGAAAACGTCACCGACCAATTGGAGCTGGAAACCAGCTATAACACCTTGATGGCTGTTCAACGCGAATCGATCGACAATCTTTCCGAAGGGATTGCTGTCTTTGGGCCCGACGGACGCCTGCGTCTTTACAATCCGGCCTTGGGGCGCGTGTGGGCCTATCCACCGGAGCTTTTGTCCGCCGATACGCATGTCAACGACCTCATCGAAGCCGCTAGGCCCCTGCTCAACGTGCCAGACGACCAGTGGCCCGAACGCAAGGAAAAGATGGTGAGCTATGCGCTCGACCGTAAACAACGCGCCGGACGCATTGAGCGTGCGGATCATAGCATCATCGAGTATATGATTGTTCCTCTGCCAGACGGTTCCGTGCTCAATAGCTTTTTGGACGTGACGGACTCCATCCGCGTCGAACAAGCCCTGAGAGCAAGCAACGCGGCACTCGCCACAGCAGATCGCCTCAAATCTGATTTTGTTGCCAACGTTTCCTATCAATTGCGCACACCGCTTAACACCATCATGGGTTTTGCCGATATTCTGACCGAACAATATTTCGGCACGCTCAATGAACGTCAGCTTGAATACACAACAACCATTCGGGCCGAAAGCGAGAAGCTTTCCCATCTCATCAACAATGTGCTTGATCTTGCCATGATCGAGGCGGGCCGCCTAACACTCGAACGGCGCGAGATTACTGCCCCTCGGATATTGGCACCTTCGAAGTTGACGAAGTGCGGATCAAGCAGGTCTTGTTTAACCTTGTCGGCAATGCCATCAAATACACGCCTCCCGGCGGTCACATCGCCATCGTCGCATGGAAACAGGAACCGTGGATCATCCTGAGCGTTCTTGATACCGGCGTTGGCATTCCCGAAGAAGACAAAGATCGAATCTTTGGCAAGTTTGAAAAAGCTAACGCCCACCTTCGACAGGGCGGTGCAGGACTGGGGCTCAGCCTTGTCAAAAGCTTTGTTGAACTTCACGGCGGACGCGTCGAACTCTTCAGTGATGAAAAGGACGGCACACGTATTAGCTGTTTTCTTCCCATTAAAACACCAGAACCACAGCAGGCCGAACCTGCACAGTTGCGGGCATAAAGGATGAATAGCAGTGAGAGTCTCCCTTTCCTCTCTCGACCAAACCGAAAAACTGGCGCAAAAGCTCGCCCCGTTACTTGATGTGGGCGATGTCTTGCTCCTTAAAGGCGATTTAGGGACGGGTAAGTCAACTTTTGCCCGCTATCTTCTTTGGGCAATGGGTCATAAAAGCGACGTTCCAAGCCCGACCTTTACGCTCGTTCAATCTTATGATTTGTCAAAATTACGTCTTTCCCATTTCGATCTTTATCGATTAAAGACGCCCGAAGAAATCGAGGAAATTGGCTTTGAAGAAGCTGTTGCTGATGGGGCAGTTCTCGTCGAATGGCCCGAGAAAGCCTCCGGCTATATGCCCCGTGACGCGTTACTATTGACTTTCATTTTCGGTAGCAAGCAAGAGCGTTTTGTTGATATAGAAGCGCTATCTCCACGTTGGTCGAACAAAATAGCCAGGGAATTCACAAATGGCAACTGAGTCAGAACGACTTTCCTTTATTCGGGATGCGGGTTGGGAAGATTATTGTCTGGATCATGTCCCTGCCGACTTCTCTTCACGTAGCTTTATACGGCTCACACGCGAAGGGGGGCATCCCTCTTCGGTCATCCTGCTGGATGCAGGTACAGACACGCACACCGACGCCTTTGTGCATCTTTCGACGCTCCTTCGTCGTCTGGGCATAGCCGCGCCGACCATCTATGCCAGCGATATTATAC
>CAZLIG010000292.1:0-2042 GCA_964559415.1 uncultured Rhodospirillaceae bacterium | reverse complement strand
GTCGTCCCGCTCCGCGTCCCGGAAGGCTTCCGCAATATTGGCTTCTGTCATCCCGACATACGGCCCGAGCAGGTCGCTGGCGCGGACAATCTTGCATTCCCGGTCCATCCTATCCGCCAGATACCGGGCGAGCGCGGTCTTGCCTGTGCCGGGAGGGCCGTAAAAGAGCATCGTTTCCGCGCCGGCGCTCAACTCGCCGCCGTCTCGCATCATGTGATCGATACGAGTCAGCTTGTTCTCCAGGGCATCAACGGAGTCTTCCAGACTGACTCCTTTGGGATCGTAGTGCGGCGCCACTGTAATCTTCTTGCGCCGCTTGCCTCCATCACGCCGCAGCGTCTCATAGGAGTCCACCACGCGCCTGAGCGCCGGGACAAAGGCGCTCCGTTTTCTCCCGCTAAGCGTCGCAGCCTGGGTCACGGACATCTCCATGACCGAGGCCGGAATATCATAGGTACGAGACAGATCAGCCAGCTCGGCGTCAGTCACACGATTCAGCACACCCCGCCGTTCAAGAATCTGTCGCCACATGGCGCCCCGCTCCTTGCGGCCCAGCGGCTCGAAGTGGATACTGAAATGAAAACGCCTCCGCACCGCCCCTTCCAAGTGATGCACATGGTTCGTGATCCAGACCACCCGCTGGCCGGGCTTCTCCAGGAAGGTATTGAGCCAGGCTTTGTCCACGTTCTTGTGCCGGGAAAACATGTCGCTATCGAGGATGCGCTCGGCCTCGTCCACGAGCAGGAAAGCCTTGTCATGCTCGGAGACGATGCGCGCCCCGGCTGTAAGTTGGGCGCGGCGGTCGTTATTCGCTTCCTGAGGTGGGCTCACGGCCCAGGCTGGCACGCCTTCGGCCGCAGCCAGGCTTCGGGCAAAGGTCGTCTTTCCGGTGCCTGGACCGCCGTACAGGAGAATATGGACGGACTTGTCGCCGTTCTGCCGGAGCAAAGCGCGGGCATGCTCCATCTGCTCGGCAGGAATGCTGAAGTTTTCGAGCGGCAGCACCTCCCCTTCCAGAGGGCGGCAAAAGGCCTCAGAAATCCGCCTGGAGTCGGTTTCGGTCCAAAGGTCTTTGATCGGATCTTCGAGAACCACGCTTGACCGGTCGATTATCGCGACGCCCAGGTAGGCCAGCTCCCGCAGAATGTTGCGGCAACGCGAACTCGATATGCCGAGCATGTGAGCCAGAAAGTCGGTTCCGCCGAACCGCATGACGTTTAAACTATCCTCGAAATAACTTTCAACCGGCTCAAAGGCGCGGTTGATAAACAAAAAATCACACAGATCCACGCTTTCCTGGTCAAGTCCAAACAAATCCTTCAGGCGCTTGGCTGCCATGACAAAAGAACGCGGCCGCTTCATCTTTGCGGAAGACAGTTGTTTGCATTCTCCCTGCAGCAAGGCTCTGACCACTTTTTGATGGTGCGGATGCTCCTGCAGAAATTCCTCTAAGGAATTCGTCAAATTGAAGAGGGAGACGCGCTTGAGCTCCTTGAGAACCTGCAACTCGTCTTTTGTCTTGGAGAGAAGAGAATACCGCTTCGATTCCTCAATGAGCCCTTGCAGGCAGGTATCAAGGCCGCCAAGGCACCAGGCGGCGCAATCGAGCAGTTGTGAATTCACGACGACCCGCTTGTCCAGGATCCGCATGAGCCAACCTGCCGTTCTGATACATGCATAGCGACTCTCGGGCGTGGAATCGATAGAGCCGGAACTGTGTATCTTTCTGAACCGTAATCTCATGTGATCTCCATTGCTCTGCGGTTAGGTCTGGAACCCGACCCTTCGCGGGTCAGTGCACTTGAGATCACTTCTACCAATTCCGCATGATCACTGGCCATCGACAACACGACGATCGGCCCGCGAGGCTGGGAAGATCCCACGTTTTTTCCACCTCACGCGCCCCCATCTACTTCCCCCTCCAAGTATTTACCGGGATGCTCCCAACAGTCCGGGACGATCCAACCCATCACGATTGCCGCGCCGAGCCGCAAACTGCACAAGGAATGCGTCAAGCACATCCAAACCTTCGTCGCAACCAG
>CAZLIG010000291.1:0-2048 GCA_964559415.1 uncultured Rhodospirillaceae bacterium | reverse complement strand
ATCGGGCTGGAAGTCCACGCCCAGATTATCTCGAAATCCAAGCTTTTCTCGGGCGCATCGACAATCTTCGGAGCCGCCCCGAACGCGCAAGTCTCCTATGTTGACGCAGCCTTCCCCGGAATGCTCCCCGTCATCAACGAAGTCTGCGTCGAGCAAGCCGTCCGCACAGGTCTAGGCCTGAAAGCCCAGATCAACATGACATCGGTCTTCGACCGCAAGAACTACTTCTACGCCGACCTCCCTGCTGGCTACCAGATCAGCCAATTCACGCAGCCCATCGTCGGCAAAGGCGAAATCCTTCTCGACCTCGCCGATGGCACAACGCGCACGGTCGGCATCACGCGCCTTCACTTGGAGCAGGATGCGGGCAAGAGCATGCACGACCAAAGCCCGACCGAGACCTACGTCGACCTCAACCGCGCGGGCGTCGCATTGATGGAAATCGTCTCCGAACCCGATATGCGTTCCGGCGAAGAAGCAGGAGCTTACCTCAAGAAACTCCGCGCCATCCTCCGCTACCTCGGCACCTGCGATGGCAACATGGAAGAAGGCTCCATGCGCTGTGACGTGAACCTCTCGATGCGGCGCAAAGGCGACACCAAGTTAGGCACGCGCTGCGAAATCAAGAACGTGAACTCGATCCGCTTCGTCCAGCAAGCCATAGAATTCGAAGCCCAGCGCCAAGTCGATGTGCTCGAGTCCGGCGGCAGCATCAATCAGGAAACCCGCCTTTGGGACACCGGCAAAGGCGAAACGCGCAGCATGAGATCGAAGGAAGACGCACACGACTACCGCTACTTCCCCGACCCCGACCTTCTCCCGCTAGTCCTCGACCCCAAAATGGTCGAGCGCGTCAAGGCCACCCTGCCCGAACTCCCCGACGACAAAAAAGCCCGCTTCATCAGCGAGTACGGCCTCAAGCCCTATGACGCCTCTGTCTTGGTTGCCGAAAAATCCTCCGCCGACTTCTTCGAGAAAGTCGCGAAAGGCCGCGATGGCAAACTCGCCTCGAACTGGGTCACCGTCGAACTCTTCGGCGCTTTGAACAAACTCGGCAAGAGCATCGAAGAAAGCCCGATCTCCGCCGCAGCCTTGGGCGGCTTGGTCGGCCTCATCAGCGATCAAACAATCTCGGGCCGCATCGCAAAGGACGTGTTCGAGGAAATGCTAAAGTCCGGCAAATCCGCTGAATCGATCGTCGAAGAAAAAGGCCTAAAGCAAGTCACCGACACCGGCGCCATCGAAAAAGCCATCGACGAAGTCTTGGCCAAAAACGCCGATAAAGTCGCCGAATACAAATCCGGCAAAGACAAGCTCTTCGGCTTCTTCGTCGGCCAAGTCATGAAAGCCACCGGCGGCAAAGCCAACCCCGCGATGCTGAACGAGTTACTGAAGGAAAAGCTCACTTAGTGAAAAGTGAATTCTGCCTAAAGGTCAAAACTTGTGCTTTGGTCCACAGCGCAGTCCATTCGTCGCATAAGCCTTTAGAAAGTTGCGTGCCCGCAAGTCCCTATTTTAATCGTTATAAGGCAAAGTCTCTATAAAAGCGGCCAATCGCTCCGCTTCTTTTTTTGAAAAATTTTGTGGCAATAAAATTTCCACCCCTAAATTCGGCCTCAACCTAAATATATGCTTTGTAATCAAAGTCTCTTCATACTCCGGCGACGCCGTCCCACTATTGGCTCCATCAGATATACAACCGACTTCTACACCGTTTATGGGTTCCAATTGATCAGCTTGACCTTGTGCTGCCACTCCGAGGCTACGCAAACTAAAGCGCCATTCCATTCGCGAGGGACTTTGGCGACGCCCGATCACAAAACGTCCACACCCCATAACCTGAAGTTTTTTAGCCAGATTAACTGCCTCTCCCCTTTCCATCCCCAAATTTTCCAACTGCTCAATCTTGGTGTGCCCCTTCGCATTAGTAAAAGTTGCAGCCCAGTCAAAAAACCTTTTTGCACAGTCGTCGCTCATATACAGACCGCGAAGCCTTTCAGACATTTCCGCGTTTAGATCGCCGCTCATGATTCAATCCTTTCCCGTTT
>CAZLIG010000290.1:0-2060 GCA_964559415.1 uncultured Rhodospirillaceae bacterium | reverse complement strand
CAGACTCTGACTCTGTTTACCGTGGTTCGAATCCACGTCCCCCAGCCACTGATATTTCCCACACATTCCTAGACCTTCCGCAAAGCCTTTATAAATAAAGGCTTTTTCGAGAGGCTTGATTTCCATTTGAACCTCAATTATCCTCTTTTTTTCACCCAAAAGTGTGGGGCAGTTTTGGGGACATTCCGTTTTTTAAACCAATGAATCCGTTTGCCCCACATTGGCGTTTTCACCCGCATGACCCTTTCGGATGCCCAGTGCCTCGATGCAGAACCGAAAAAGTCGGTCTATAAACTGTCCGACGGGAGCGGCTTGTGCCTTCGCGTCGTCCCTACGGGAGGCAAATACTGGGTTTTCCGCTATCGCTGGGAAGGCAAGGAGAAAAACCTTTCCTTGGGCGTCTTTCCCCGGGTGTCGTTGGCGGAGGCCCGTGCTGTTGCCGCTCACGCAAAGAGGCAGGTCAAATACGGGATCGACCCGGCTTTGCAGAAATTCGCGGGGCCGATGATCCCAGAGATTGGCGACGAGGCCAGCTTTGGGAAGAGAACACCCATGGCGTTGACGGACGCCGCTTGCAGAGCCGCAAAGCCGAAGAAGACGCGATACAAGCTTTCCGCAGGAGACGGCTTGGTTTTGCGTGTCACCCCCGAGGGCGGCAAGTACTGGGCTTTTCGCTATCGTGTCGCGGGAAAAGAGAAAAACCTTTCGATGGGCATCTATCCTGCCGTGTCGCTGGCGCAGGCTCGCGAAAAGCGCGATGAGGCCAAAAAGCTTTTGAAGACCGGCGTCGATCCCGCCCAGGAGAGGTTTGCCTGCAAGCTGAAACTGAACGCCAGTGCAGACGACAGCTTTGAAGCTGTGGCGCGCGAGTGGATCGAGCTGAAGAGGCAGACGCTGGCTCCCCGGTACATTGCTCAGATAGAGCGTCGCCTTGAAGGCGATATTTTTCCGCATATAGGCCGTTTGCCGTGTCGGCGCATAACGACTCCGATGATGCTTGGCGTCCTCAAGAAAGTGCAGGCCAGAGGCGTGTTGGAGACCATGCTTCGGCTGAAGGAATATTGCAGCGCCATTTTCCGGTACGCGATTATTTGTGAAAAGGCCGACAAAGACCCCGCGTCATACCTTCGCGATGCTTTGCCTTCGCCGAAAAAGCAGCATTTTGCCGCGATTGATGTGGCGGACCTGCCGGACCTTTTGCTCAAGATGAAGGACAATACGATTAGCCTCGGCACGCAGACGCGCTTTGCGATGCGCGCGCTTTTGCTGACGTTCGTTCGGACAAGCGAATTGATCGGCGCGAGGAAGGACGAGTTCGATTTCGAAATGGCGCGTTGGGTGATCCCTGCCGAGCGAATGAAGATGAAGCGCGATCACATCGTGCCGCTGTCGCGCCAGGCTGCGGAGCTTTTCAGGACGCTGTCGCAGATATCGAGAGGGGATTATATTTTTCCCGGCCAGCATTCGTGGCTCAAGCCCATGAGCAACATGGCGATCCTTATGGGCCTGAAGCGCATGGGGTACAAAGGGAAGATGACAGGCCACGGCTTTCGTGCGTTGGCGATGACGGCGCTGAGGGAAATTCTCGATTTTCCGAAAGATGTTATCGACCTCCAGCTTGCACACGCCAAGGGGAAGGTCGATGCGGCTTATGACAGGGCTAAGTTTTTGAAAGAGCGCACCGCGATGATGCAGCGCTGGGCCGACTATATCGACGAGATGGAGAAGATTGCGCAGGAGAAGCAGAAGAAAGGCTAGAGGTGCGTGAGGGCGGAACGCACCGCCTCTTTTTTCCACGCCGTAATCTGATTGCTAAGCCAGGCGACATTTTTTGGCCCGAGCTTTATCGGACGAGGAAACTTGTTCACCTTCATCAGCTCGTAGATATGGCTATGCCCAAAACCGACAATCTCGACAACTTCTTTGAGACGAAGGAGCCGCGTGTTGTCGTCGATCTGGGCGATAAGGGTTTCGATGTCTTCTGTAGAGTTCTTTTGTCTGGGTTGATAGGTCATGGCCGTTGACCTGCCCCCCATTTATGTACCAGCAGCAGGTTGAAT
>CAZLIG010000289.1:0-2074 GCA_964559415.1 uncultured Rhodospirillaceae bacterium | reverse complement strand
CGTTCGTGCAGAGCGTGACGTATTTTTTCTTGGCGACGAGGCGATCTACAATTTCGCCGATCTCGCGGTGGAGCAGGGGTTCGCCGCCGGGGATGGAGACGATGGGAGCGCCGCATTCATCGACCGCCTTGATGCAATCTTCAACCGAAAGGCGCTGGTTCAGGATTTCGGAGGGGTAGTCCACCTTGCCGCAGCCGGGGCAGGACAGGTTGCAGCGGAAAAGCGGTTCTAGCATCAGAACAAGCGGATAGCGTTTTCTGCCGCGCAGTTTCTGCTTGATGATGTAGAGGGCGACGTCGATTTGCTGGCGGATGGGGACGGACACAGGTTTACCTAAACTCTAATGTTTTGAGTGAGTGGAACTTATAGCGTCTTAACGTTTGCCGTCAATAAAACCATAACTTCCGTCAAGGGGCAGGAGAGTCTAAAGAAGCTTTTTCTCGACAGAACCAAGGGCATAGGCGATATTGTTTTATGCTCAAAATTTCAGAGATACGCCTCGCGTGGGGGCTGCTGGCCGCTTTGGCTGTCGCCGATGTGGGCGGCATTATGCTTACCGGGATTGAGATCAGGCTGGTTCCTTGCGCGCTTGTTTTCGCGGGTGTGCTTATTTTGATTCTTCTTTCAAATTTTTACAGGACAAAGGGGAAAGAACGCTTTGCTGCACTTGCGCTTACCATCGCGCAGGGCATTGCGTATTCCGCTCTTGTGGGGGTGCTCAGTTATCTTCTTGCAGCGGGGGGAAGACCCCTTATCGATGCGCGGCTTGTTTCGATTGATCGCGCGCTTGGGATCGACTGGATGGCGATCTATGCAAAGGGAGAGGCTTATGGTTCTGCGCGGAGAATTTTAAGTCTCGCTTATTACAGCCTTATTCCGCAGTTTCTTCTTCTCCAGTTTATGCTTTTTATCAAAGGGCGGTTCGATTGGGGGCGTGAGCTTTTTTGGCTTTTTGTTCTCGTGAGTTTGGCTTGCGTGCTCTTGGGCGGCGTGTTTCCGGCGGCGGGAGCGTTTGTGACTTTCAAAGTTCCGGTGGACGACCTTTATGTCCAACACTTTCTGGCTCTGCGCGACGGGACGATGAAGATCATCGATCTCAGCGAGATGACGGGTGTCGTGCAGTTCCCTTCGTTCCATCTCGCGATGGCTGTTGTGCTCACCTATGCGGCGCGGGGAATTCGTTATTTATTTCCCGTTTCGGTGGTTTGGAATGGGCTTATGGTTGTGGCGACGCCGTTGGTCGGGGGGCACTATTTCGCCGATCTGGGGGGCGGAGCGGTGGTGACGCTTTTTGCGGTCGCTGGGGTGCGAGGTTTGAGAACTTACTGGCGCAAAAGAAAGATTGCGATTACCGGCGGAGCCTAACCAGCTTCTCAATTTTAAGGCTTGACGGGTTTGCAGAGGCCGCTTTGCAGAAACTGGGGATTACATAACCTTTGCTGCGGACTTGGCGAAAAGGTTTTAGGCTTTGGGCCACATGGGCGGCATGAGGCTTGCCATGCGATCTATAAATTTCTTGTAGAAGGGCCTTTCAGGTAATTCGTGGGCTTGGAGTATGTTCAGCAGGTCTTTTATGATTGGCTCCGTGCACCCGGCAACGACAATGCCTGACGCCACTGCTTCTTTCTTCCCTTGGGGGACAGCTATTATGTCGGATGCGCCAACGCTGATCGGCGGAGGATAGATATTCCCGTAAAATTTTTTGTTGAGCCACTTTTCGATCATATGATTGGTGAACTCTTTATTGTGGGAAACAGGCCTTTCGACGTACTTGTAGGTGCTCACTATCGCACCATTATCGAATTTGAGTTCATTTCGGTAAAAAGTGACTTTGGAGATTTCACGCGAGGCGAGAGCGAAGAGTTTCACAACTTCTTCGGGGCCGAATACCATATCGTGGAGTTTATGCATTCTTACGTTTTTCTGGCGTTCCTGCTTAAATACAGTTGCCGTAAGTATAAGCGAATACGTTTGAATTGCTTGTCATTGAACTCCTTCGCCGGAGTTCGTTTTTGCTTTATGGCGCGCCCGGAGGAATTCGAATCCCCAGCCTTCTGATTCGTAGTCAGATGCT
>CAZLIG010000288.1:0-2108 GCA_964559415.1 uncultured Rhodospirillaceae bacterium | reverse complement strand
TCGAATTCGTTCCATCCTTGTAAATTGCAGCGGAAGTGAAAGGGTTCATCGAGAACAAACGTTCCCCGGACGACAACCTGAAGAGACCGGGCATCATCGCTGAACAGCAGATTCGTTTCCTGCTTTGCACTGCGCAGCGCGGCTTTCAGCAAGGAACACTGGCGCAGGTCGAATCCGCCTGTCTTATCCGCGACAGCCTCAACCATAAGAACCTGCGGATTGTGCTGCGGAAGCCAGAAAAACATCGGCTTGCCGTCATCATCTATCCGGCAGCAGCGCACACCCCAACGCGCAAGAGGGCATGGCTTCATGCAGGTGACGACTTGAACATCGCCGTTCGCGCCAGAAATGTTTGAACGAGCACGACAAGGAGCATGTTGTAAATCGGCAAGAAACGCCGGATTGCGCCGAAGCCATTCCCCAGCCCACCCGACACTGTCGTACTCAAGAAGATGCCGATAATGCTCAGGATTGCGCCAATCGGCGCGCGGGGATAGTTTCGTGGAAATATCTTCAAACATCAGTTGCTTCCTTATAAATACAGGTTAACAACAAAAGACACTTATCAAATGGGAACTGCCTAAATTACGCTTGTGGAAACACGATGTTCGCGTTGTGATCGCCGCCTTCGCCATTACGGCCACGGGCTATGGCTGTCACCAAGTGTGATTTGGACAGGCTCTATTACAGACAGACCACGCCGAAGCCGTCCCGACCTTGAAAAGGAGGCAGGAGGCAAAGGCCGTGTCTGTCAGAAAAGCGTTTTGTATAGGAAAAGCGGCGGAAAGTGTTCCAATCTCATGGTGCGAATGTTTTCGCGATACTAGGGAGCATTGGGGCGCAGGACGCCGTAGGGGTGTCAATATGGTAATAAACCCACATTGTCAAGGGGAAATTTTCGGATATCTTCATAAATGCCGCTTTTTATGGCTCATCTGTACGCCAAATTCGGTTATGCTCTATTGAGATGGGGAATATATCCCAGTCCCCGACAATCTCGCATCTTTGAAATTATATGTTATACCGCAAGGCCTCGTAGGAGCTTCCTATGTCCAAACCAATTCTCAACCCCGATGTCGTTGACGACATTTCCTTCGCCGATGTCATCACGTCCTATGATGAGGAACATTTCATCACCTACGCGCGCCTCCTCGACGCTGAAGCGGAAGGAGCCGATTGGCGCGACGTCTCCCGCATAGTCCTCCACCGCGACCCCGATGCCGAAGGCTCACGTCGTTGCTGGGAGGTGCATGTCAAACGCGCACGCTGGATGACGGAACACGGGTATCGCCATTTGCTCGATGGGGCAGGGGGACGGTAACCCTTTTGCCGTGTCTTCCTCCAAGATTACCAGCTTATCCTTTTCCATGATTGGGCATATCCGGCAAGGTATAGCAAAGCCTTTGGGAAACAAATTGTGCGGATGACGCCTGATGATTGTTATGCAAACATGAAAGCAGAACCGACATCCATCCTGTACTATTGAGGACAACCTGCACAAAGGAAAACAAGTGCTTATCCTGTGGATAACGAGAAACCTATAGTACACGGCAAAATGATTTTGACCATTTTTATCAATAGGTTGCTTAACTAAAGCACATCAGTTTGCCAAGGTCGGGGTCGCGAGTTCGATCCTCGTCGCCCGCTCCATTTTCTAGTCCAAGATGCTCTGGTGGGGTCCAAAACATCTTGCATTTTAGGGGCGTTAGATGGTTTCTGTGTCTAGTGTCATCTAACGAAATTCGTTGAAATCCATGCTTAAGTAGGGGTAGGTTAGGGGGTAGTTATTTACCCCGACAGAAGGTTACCCCACCTATGTCCCTGACTGACACCGCCATTCGCCGCGCATGTGCGAAATCAAAGTCTTACAAGATGTTTGACGCCGGAGGGCTGTTTTTGCTTGTTACCCCCAGCGGGGGTAAGTGGTGGCGTTTCAAGTATCGATTCAATCATAAAGAGAAGTTGCTGTCGCTGGGGACTTACCCTGACATTTCCTTGAAAGATGCTCGCGAGCGTCGGGATTTGGAGCGGAAGAAGTTGGCCGATAGGGTTGATCCGGCTATTAACCGCAAGGCGGTTAAGGCGGCATGGGAAGATGAACAAGCCAA
>CAZLIG010000287.1:0-2128 GCA_964559415.1 uncultured Rhodospirillaceae bacterium | reverse complement strand
ACTGGCGATCCGGGGATCATGAGCGTCAAAGGTGATAAAATTGTCAATCCCCAGATCAAACAGCTCATTGAGCATGTTGGCCGCGTCAAGGGACGGGTCATTAACGAAGGAAGGCGACACGCCTAGCTCGTTCTCTTTCATCTTTAAAAGTTGCTTGTCGAGACTGGTTAACCGTTCGGCGGCCATTTCGTTGCGAAGCTGCTGTTCAATCTCCAAATCCGAGCGCGGGCCAAGATCGAAGTTCACAATCTCGGCTGCTCGTTGGCGAATGCCCACGGTCAAGTAGTCCTTGGCTATGATGAGGTCTTCGCCAAGGTCGTTCTTGCCCCGGACGATGATATGAACGTGCGGGTGTCCGGTGTTGAAATGGTCGGCGGCAACCCAATCGAGGCGGGTGCCCAAGTCCTTTTCCATTTGGCTCATGAGATTGCGGGTAAAGGGCTTGAGCTCGTCATATTCGATGCCATCCTCTGGGGCCACGATAAAGCGGAACTGGTGCCTGTCTCCTTCGGCCCGTTCGAGGAAGCTCTTGCCGTCCATCCGGTCCCGGTCGGCAGAGTAAAGCTCGCCCCGTTCTCCATCCCGGCTGACGCCCTCGCGTTGAATGTAGCGAAGGTGCGCCGCCGCCCGGTTCATCCCCTTCCGGGCGAGCTTGACGATACGGCCCTTCACAATCACACGACGTTGGCGGAAGGCTGCAAATTTATCCCGGCGGGCAAGCACGGCACCTATGCCGCTGCCACGTCCTATACGGCTTCCTGTGAACTTGCTCTTGCGCCCCGATCTGCCGCCTGCGCGATTGATTGCCGCGAGAACTTGGTGCGCATATCGTTTGCCTGCGCCACGGTTTCCGATTTTCCCAAGGCGCGGTTGAAAGTCATTTTCGTCCTTCATAACAGCCTCCTGCTGGTAGAGAAAAATCAACCACTTACAAAAAACACGCTCACAGCTTTGGCGCATGCACATAAGCGCCGGAAAAAAATGATGTGCAGACAAGACGCTAAGCATTCACATGTGAATGCGCTTTATCTTGCCCTCCAAACTCCCCATCCCCCCGCATCTCCCTCCGTCCTATTTCACGAACCAGCATCCGCCGCGTACACAGAAACTACAGCGGCGGACAAAGGTTCAAGCGGACGGAAAAGGAGCGCCAAAAGTTTGCCGAAGGACTCTCGAACGCAGCCCGAAGGATGGCGTTCGAGAACCTTGAATTTGAGTTCCGCCGAAGCGGCCTGCCACAAAAAAGACACGTCGCCGAATGATGCGCGGACGGGTTAAAGCCGCAGCTCGTGGACAACAGGAGACATAGGCCTTTGATGGTTCCGGCGCTCTCTCTGACGCTCGATCCGTACATGAAAAAGGACATGCGGCGGGACGAATTTAGACCCGCTGAAAGCCTTCCCGAAGAACGAAAGAATAAGGTCAGAACAGCGGCTCCGGTCGAGAGGACGCCCGCGAGCGCGCCCCACAAAGCGCCGTAGCGAGCGGGCAGACTCTCGTTCAAAACTCTTATCCAACGTGGTGCTACAATCATCACTTCACCCTTTCGTCCGAGGTGGATATATGGCCTCGGTGTTCGGACCAAGCGTTGAGTTCATCGATGTGATACCGGACATAGCGGCCATGCTTCCGATAGCGCGGACCCGTTGCCATGACGCGCATTTTGTCGAGCGTTTGAGGCGCAAGGCAAAGGTAAATCGCGGCCTGTTTTGTCGTCATGAACGGGGAACGCGGACGGGCTCTTGCCTCGCTGACAATCTCAGCTCCCATCGCGTCGCTTCTTTGGTGCGGGCCGTCTGAGCGTGGAATCTCATTCATTGGCGCTGCCGATGGCGCGGGGATTTTCATGCTTGCCCCGCGTTGTCTTTGGAGGCTGGCGGCGGTGTCGTCGCTGCCGCAACTCTTCGCTCCACCTGATCCTCTAGCCAGCGCAGGCGCTTATTTCCTATCGCTTCCTTGTCCCCGTCCGGCACCGGGAAGTGGCCGCTCATCACCATGCAGAAGCGGACAAAAACCGCAACGTATTCACGGGTAAAAGTTGCATCGCATTGCATCTTTTCGTGGTCGCGCCGGGTCGCTTCGAGATCGTTCCGGACAGCTTGAAGCTCACGCGAAAGCGTATCGAAGC
>CAZLIG010000286.1:0-2130 GCA_964559415.1 uncultured Rhodospirillaceae bacterium | reverse complement strand
GCATTTAAACCATGACGCCCAAGTCGTCAAGTATCTCGTGTCCGTCGGGGCGGATGTTCATGCGAAAGACGAAGAGGGGAACACGCCGCTCGACATGGCAAAGCAACGCCGTGGAAGCCCTGCGGTCGTAAGCTATCTGTCCGGCCTGAAATAAAGGGCGGATGGGGGGGCGCGAGGTGTTCCTTTGTCCCACTTGCCGGGTGGATCTGAAACGGGCTCAAACCAAGGTCGGTGTGTTTGGGGTCTGTCCGTCCTGGGCGGACAGAGAGGGCGTCTTGATTGGAATTGATTGGCCGTGTCCCAAACTTGTTCTATGCACCCAAACTCAGTTGCGTCAGGCGTCGGGAATTTTTTTTCTAGGCTTGTTTTCTCCGTGATCGGATGATTCAACACAAACATGCATTGGGGTGTTCAGTATATGAAGGGTTGGCAGTTGCCGAACCAATGCAGAAAGAAAGCGCTGGGTCTAACGCCAAGATTGACCAAGGTGCAAAAGAGACGGCTAAAAGTGTGTGCAGGATTCAGGTTATGGTGCGATAAAAAGGCGTTTCTTTTTGTGATCGGGCGGGCCGATCCGATAGACGAACTCGAAAAGAAATGAACGCGGAATGAACGCCGCAGGCAACGGCTGATCCATGTTGCACACGCTCTGGCATCGGCTTTATGCCTCATTGATTTTAATCGACGGGGTAAAATAAGAAATTCGGCCCATACCCGCATCATCCTTGCAGGCTTTGCTGCGGCGGTGTCCGTTCTTTCGGGATGCCGCCAACCCCAGCCTGAAGTGCGCAGCCTGCTCTCCTTTCCGGAGACTTGGGAGGCCGCCAAGAACAGTGACCGGTTGTTCTGTCAGTACGCTCACAAAATCGCGGAAGAAACGGATCCGTTTCGCGAGAAGCTCCTCACGCAATTTCTTGCGAGCAACACGGTGACCGATGTTGTCATGTTGTTGGAATACATGAATCCGGTTTGTCTCTCCGAGTACAGGATCATTTTGGTCACGAAACGCGATGCGTGCCACCTCAGCCACCTGAAGGGGGGAGAGACGGCGGCATGCCGCCTCAAGGTAACGAAGAAGGAACTGACTGAGATTCGGAACAATCTTAAGGTTCTGGCCGGATACCAGAGCGAGCGAATATTGCTTTCTCACAATCCACCCAACATTGTGTTTGTGACAGTTTACGAAAGGTAAAAAGCGGCGGGTATGTTTTTTTCCCAAGAGCCCCGGTTGGGGTTGAAAAGAGTCCATTGCACCACCCCGTTGTTTTCCCATTTTTTGGTTTCAAATCCAAAATTATTAATATAAATTATGAACACGAACCAATAATAAGGATTTTTTATGGATTATATTACGCGCACGGCGGAGGCGGACATCCGGTCGCGCCTTTTCAAGAGGAAGGCGGTCATCGTGTTCGGTCCGCGTCAGAGCGGCAAAACCACGATGATCCGGCATCTTGTCCGGGACATGGAGAAAGAGACGCTTTGGCTCAACGGCGACGCCCCGGACGTGCAGGCCGCGATGGAAAGTGTGACGGTGGCGAAGTGGCGGCAGATCATCGGGAAGAAGACCGTGGTCGTCATTGACGAGGCGCAGCGGATCGCGAACGTCGGTATGGCCATGAAGCTTGTCACCGACGAACTGCCCGGGGTGCAGTTAATCGCCTCGGGGTCTTCAGCCTTCGACCTCGCCGGCAAGACGTCCGAGCCGTTGACCGGGCGCGCGCTCGAATACCGGCTGCTGCCGTTGTCTTTCGGGGAAATGGCTGCCCATTACGGCTTGCTCGCCGAGAAGGGCTGCTGCGAGCAGCGCCTTCTGTTCGGCTCCTATCCCGAGATCGTCGGCCATCAGGCCGACGCGCAGCGGTTGCTGAGTTCGCTTGCGGGAAGCTACCTCTACAAGGATCTGCTCATGCTCGACGGACTGAAGAAACCCTCGCTGCTCGGCAAACTGATCCGGGCCGTGGCGCTGCAGCTCGGGAGCGAGGTGAAAACCTCCGAGCTGGCGGCTCTGACCGGCGCCGACAATAAGACCGTCGACCGTTATCTCGACCTGCTCGAGAAATCGTTCGTGCTGTTCGCGCTCCCGGCGTTCAGCCGGCAGGACAGCGCCAGGCCGTACGCGGCCGAGAC
>CAZLIG010000285.1:0-2140 GCA_964559415.1 uncultured Rhodospirillaceae bacterium | reverse complement strand
GCCGAGATAATAAACGCAGGCTAGTCTTGTTACATTCTTTTAGCCTAGCCTTTTTCCAAGGAGAATCACATGAATCGCTATTCGAACCATTCAAACGCATTCAAGGCACTCGGTGTTCTATGGATTGTAAGCTTTTTGGCATTCTGTGCCCAAGCCTCTGCCGTCGGCATCGACAGCCTGTCGAGTAACGATACTGCTTCCGGACTTAAAGAAGCGTTGACCCGCGGTGCCGAAATGGCTATCGGGCAACTGGGTAAAAAGGATGGATTTCTCGGAGACAAGCGGGTAAAAATCCCACTGCCGGAATCCGCCCAAGCCGTCGAGAAAGCCATGCGCACCTTCGGCATGAAGAAACAGGCCGACGAGCTGATTGAAACAATGAACCGCGCGGCGGAAATGGCGGTTGTCGAGGCCAAGCCCATTCTGACCAACGCGGTCAAATCCATGAGTTTCGACGATGCACGAGGCATCCTGACCGGCGGTGACGATGCGGCGACTCAATACTTCAAACGAACCACCTCCGATGCCATCGGCGCCAAGTTTCTGCCCATCGTCAAATCTGCGACGGCCAAGGTCAATCTGGCCGGGCAATACAACAAGTACGCAGGCCAGGCTTCGAAGCTGGGTTTGCTCGACAAGAAGGATGCGGATCTCGATACCTATGTCACCCACAAGGCGTTGGATGGTCTTTTCCTGATGATTGCCGAACAGGAAAAAGCCATTCGCAAGGATCCGATCGGAACCGGATCGAGCATGCTGCAAAAGGTGTTTGGCGCGCTCAAGTAGTCGGAGAGCGAAGCGGATTTTCAGCCTTAAGGAAACACTGATTTAGCGGGTTCCGCTCATGGTTCGACGATCGGAGGGAGTCCCTGTGGGACAAGCTCACCACGAACGGAATCAACATCTTACCGTTCGTCCTGAACCCGTCGAAGGACTTAGAACTTATCTGTAAATAACATATAATGACTTTCCATACGTGCCGACTACAAGCGGAGAGAAGATGGCAAAAGCGAAAGCATGGGAAGTTACCGATGAATTTTGGAGTCGTGTTGAGCCACTGATTCCCTTGCGCCAACGGGCGGCAGATCAGACCTACACCCGAAAGAGTGGCGGCGGGCGCAAGCCCAAGGATCCCCGCCTCGTCTTTGAAGGTATCGTTTTCGTTCTGAGGACCGGTTGCCAGTGGAAGGCGCTTCCCGCAGAGCGTTACGGTAGCGCCAGTGCGATTCATGCCCGCTTTCTGGAATGGGAGAAAGCCGGAGTCTTCGAGGCGCTGTGGAAACAGGGGCTGGCCGAGTATGACGAATTTGAGGGCATCGCTTGGCGATGGCAAAGCATTGATGGGGCGATGATGAAAGCGCCACTGGCTCAGGAAAGCGTTGGCCCCAATCCAACGGATCGGGGGAAAAAATGGGAGCAAGCGCCATTTGCTGGTGGACGGTCGTGGCGTCCCGTTGTCGCTCGTCGTGACCGGGGCTCATCGGCATGATGTTTCGCAGGTGGGTGCCGTGCTCGATGCCATCGTGGTCAAGCGTGCCAATCCGCCCCTGAGGCGCAACAAACATTTGTGTGCAGATGCTGGCTACACTGGCGCTCCCGCGCTGGAGGTCATCGAGAAGCATGGCTACATCCCTCACGTCAAAGGCCGAGGGCGTGAGGCCAGCGAACTCAAACACAATCCCGAGAAGAGGGCAAGACGCTGGGTCGTCGAGGTGGCGCACAGTTGGCTAAACCGATTCCGAAAATTACTGGTGCGATATGAAAAGCTCGACCGCAGCTTTCTGGCGCTCAACCACTTAGCCGCATCGATCATCGCATTCAGAAAAATCAAGTTGAGCTCGAACATTATTTACGGATAAGTTCTTAATCAGAGTTTCCTTAACTTGACAGGTAATAGCTTGCCGCGTAGATTCACGACATGGTTTGATCGTTTTCCGATCCGCGCCGATTTGAAGTTCAGCTTGCAGGCGCGTTACAAATCTGGCTAAAGCGGGCTTTTTGTCACAGACATTGAAACCCGTTCGCCACAGAAGCTGAACGGGTTTTTCATTTTGAGGTTTCTCCATCATGCAGCCTGACCGTACCGCCGAACTCTATTCCCTGTTGCTCGGTGAAATCATCCAACACCTTCAGTCTTTCT
>CAZLIG010000284.1:0-2168 GCA_964559415.1 uncultured Rhodospirillaceae bacterium | reverse complement strand
TAAACTTCTTGCGTTCGCCCTTCGTTGAGCTTTCAACGATCTCGAAAGTGCGGATAACTTCAAGGCCGCGCCGATCACAATAAATTTTCAAGCGATTGTTCTGGGCCTCAATCGAGTAGCCCTCTTCCTGTTCGCGCGTGCTCACCCTAACGAGGATAATCGCAATCTTTGCAGGAACCCGTGAACGGCGGAAGTCAACGACGTTGTTCATGCAGCCGATTCTGCTCCGTTCTCCTTTTAATGGCAAGGAGTGTTCGGTAAAAGCCTACCAAGTTTTTGGCCGCCTTCTCAGCCTCACCTATCGCAAGAGGCTGCGGGTAAAGCCCTTGAATTGACTCAACAAGCTGCCTCCACGCAAGGTCCTGGTCATGCGAATTCGCGGGCGAACGCTCTTCGACTGCGCTGCCTTGGCGCTCTCTAAGATTATGGTGTCGCTTTAATAGCCGCCGTTCTCGAAAATCTTTTTCACGTTCCAATCGTCCCTCGTCCTGAAGAACAAACGCTCATTCTCAGGAACAAATATCGCGCGGAACGACAGATTTTCTTATAGCCCTTATGTACGCGCTTCTACGATCTATGTCCTTTTAAGGTGGGAGTGCTTTTTATTAACGCTGTTATCACTATTTTACTTTCACTGTTAGCTGATATGCTAATTGAATAATCAGGCGCTGAAACTTTAAGGCATTTTTGGGGAACTTCCTTTGGTTATGATTTCCGAAATCGACACATCCAAAAAGCCCGTGAGTTCGAACGGTTGGGTCCGAGATCTTAATAGTGCCTACTCGAAAAATTTCGCTTTGCCTTCCTTCAGGTCTCTTTTCGAGCCCCTTAATTCGCTAAGCTTAAAAAAGCTGAAAGAGCACATCGGAAAAGACCTCCTCAAAACATTCGGCATCACGTTCTGCCCATATCGCGATTTATCTTCGATTCCAGACGACGAATTCTTATCAAGAGCTCACGCACTCGCCGATGAAAAATATGCATCGACTGAAGCTGCTGTCTCGCTGTTGGAGAAAAGTCCTCAACATGGGTTTCACTGCGACCTGCGCTACGACGATCCCAGGACGACCATTCACCAGTACCTTGACTTCCGGGTTAACAGGGTTGTTATGGGCTTTATTCTCGATTCATATAAAGCCTTTTTGAGAGATTCGACATCCCTAGCGACGCTGGCCGACTACAAAAATTATCTTCTAACCAATGACCACGAAAATCAGCTGGCCGAAAAGTGTGCCGAACTCATCAGACAGTCAGCCGCGAACAGAAAGCCGATCTATCTTATTGATATTGGCGGAGGCACCGGCGAACTCGACAAAAAGATTTTGGCTGAGTTTCAAAGAGGCTTACCGGACCAGAAACTTTTTTTGGTGAATGTGTGCCCGTATATCGATGAAAGCGATTTTGTGTTGCCCAAAAGCGAGGGAGTACTTATCCGGAAGGAACCATTTACTGAACGGACAGAAACCGCCCAGAAATTGGAGGAGATCATCCCCGAGGAAGCGAACCGCGTCGTCCTTTGCAGCCGCACACTTCATCATACGCGCTATTCTCCTGGCGTATTGAAAGCCCTTACCGAGGACATTTTCCATGCGGATGCAACACTGCTCGTGGAACATCCGGTACACCGACGAAACATAACTAATCTCGCAGATAAGGTTCTATATTTGGCGGACGAGTTTGTGGCAAACCGGGCGATCTTCGGCGAATTAGATTGGTTTAAATCTGCAGATGATTTTGTCGTCCAGCTCTTTCCCTCCAAAACGTTAAGAGCGCACAGCGATAGAGACGTTCCCGCACTACCGAATACGCACATCTATCTTCTCAAGAATGAACGCTTAAATAGTTTATTCTACGGATGAGGATATAACTCAGTCCTAATCTGCTTTTGCCTCACGAAATCCCCAATCCTCTTTGCCTCCCAATGGTCCAAGAAATTCCATCGTCTCGCATGATGCCGCAGACTTCCTTGCCGATATGGTGTTCGAGAACCGGACGCCATGGGACGAGGGTAAACTCTCGGCTTTTCTCAACGAGGGCATATTTGCCGCTGGCGAGTTCGACGGTCTTGCGCAGCGTGCCCTCCATGGGTTCGCCCATGCCAGCCTCAAAATATTCGAGGCCAAGCTCTTTGGAGAGTTGCCCGCCGATGCGGTTCAACTCGCGCCGCC
>CAZLIG010000283.1:0-2179 GCA_964559415.1 uncultured Rhodospirillaceae bacterium | reverse complement strand
CATCGCTTTGCGATGGGCCCCTCCCTCTCCCCCGCAAGGGCGGCGGAGAGGGTGTTTGCGCGCCGCCTTCTGTGGCCCACGAGTATTATGGCTCCACCTGCGTTAGGCAGCGGTGGGGACGAGGATGACCGCGTTTTTGGGTCTCAGCAGCGCTATTGCGATTAGGAGTTCGGCGGCGATGAGCGGGATGGCTATCCAGTAGTTGATGGAAGTCTGGACGCGCTGCATGGAGGCGAACATCGGAGATGTTGAAAGTACTGCGGTGAGGAGCATTGCCGCAGCAGAACCCCATGCAGTTAGCAAGAAGGCGTTGCCTAGCGTTATCTCCCAGGAGCGGAAACGCTTGATTGCCATAGCTGCCGAAAACAACCCAAGGCCGATCAGCAAGCAGATTATGGCACCGATAATATTGGCAGCGAGCGGAGGCGTTTCACCGGAGGGGCGAACCACAGATGTGTAAGAAACGATGTTCGCGAGGAGAAAAAACATCCAACCGATGGAGTAGAGGCCCGCGCGGATGATGCGGAGAAACTTTTGCGCCAAGGTCATGTCGGCGTCGGGATTGATTACCGGGCCGGTGCCGTTAAAGAACGCATTCGCTCCGGGATGAAAGAGGTAGTAGGCCTCAAGAGGGATGGCTACGAGCGCAATAGACGCGAATGCTATTCCCAAGGCGAACCAGTTATAGAGGGTGCCCAAGACGGCGAGGCCCATAAAAGCCATTCGGGCCTTGTTCATGCCTTTCCACATGCCGGCTGCGCAAACGAGGCTGGCGATGGAAAAGAGAAGCATCAACGCGTTGTGTGCAGCCGGGGAGACAGGTGAGTTGCTTAGAAGCACTGACGTCTGAGATGTGAAAGCATTGATTAAATGGCCTAGCATTGCAAATGGGAAGCAAATGAACGTTAGTGCGCATAGAACAGAGATCGACAGCGGACGTACTCTCATGATGACCTGCCTTTAGGGGTTGCTGTCGAGCATCATATTCGATTACGTGCGGTTGTAAATGGGGGTGTTTTTAGACAGGAAAACGTACGAGCATTGCGGGCGACTTACTGGTGCGGTTGTTACATCAGAAGTTTCAAGGATTTGTTATTCGGATAGCATCAGCGTGAGGTCGTTGCCGTCGCGTTTGATCCTGATGCGCCAGCCTCCGTTTTGGGGGCTATCGAGCGTGGTTATCGCATCGCTGACGTCGATGATTTTGCGGCCGTTTACTTCCGTCAGCACATCGCCGGGGACGAGTCCTACCCTTGCCGCTACGGCGCCGGGTTTGAGCTTTGTGACTACAACGCCGTGCAGGTTCATTGGGAGGCCCATCTCTTCCGCTACGGCAGGAGAGATGTTCGCGATTTGCGCGCCGGTCGCGGGATTTTGGCCTTTGACCAATGTTTCGTTTCGCGCGGGACTCTCAGGAGCCGCAATCATGGGGATGCGGATTGTTGACTTTTGTCCTTTGCGGACGATTCCGAAATCAGCGTCCGTGCCTATGGGCAAGGCCGTCGTTCGATAGCGGAAGGCTTCGGGGTCGGCGACTTCGTGGCCGTTGATGGAGATGATCACATCGCCGGATTTGAGACCAGCTTTCAGGGCGGGGCTTGAGGGGTGGAGACCCTTGACCAAATACCCAAGGGGTTGGGTCATGCCGAGCGAGAGGGCGATGTCTTGGGAGACCTCCTGCCCTTCTATGCCTGTCCACGGATGGGTGAGTTTGGTTTTGCCTTGAGAGACGGCGCCCATCAGGATTTTCACCATGTTCGAGGGGACGGCAAAGCCGATGCCCATACTGCCGCCGCTTCGTGAATAGATGGCGGCGTTGATGCCGATGAGCTTGCCGTCCATCGTGACCAATGCGCCGCCAGAGTTGCCGGGGTTGATGGCGGCATCGGTTTGGATGAAATAGCCGAGGTCGCCGGAGCCTATCGACCGGTGCGCAAGCGCGGAGATGATGCCCATCGTGACGGTTTGCCCGACGCCGAAGGGGTTGCCTATCGCCAGAACCAAATCGCCAACCTGGGCTTCGTCGGAATCCCGGAGTTGGACGTAGGGGAAGGTTTCGCCTTTGGCCTCAAGCTTCAGGACTGCGAGGTCGGAGCGTTCGTCTTGCATGATGATTTTGGCATCCAATTCGCGGCGGTCGGAAAGGACTACGCGGATTTGGTCGGCACCGGTGACAACG
>CAZLIG010000282.1:0-2184 GCA_964559415.1 uncultured Rhodospirillaceae bacterium | reverse complement strand
CTTTCATCGTCGATCGCTCGGGGTGCCATTGATGCCACAACTGGCGGATGCACCCGCACAAGGATTGCAAGATGCAGGGTAGAGTAAAACGTGCGCTCTTTGCCGTCAGCCTCTTGCCGTACCGGTCAAGAAGGCAGATGCGGGCAACCACGAACGACAACGCGGCAGCCACGATGCGCCAGGTGCACGGCACGATCCAAGAGGCCACCGGTCAGGTGACCGCCGCTTGTGATCCGGCAATCGAGGGTCAGGTCAGAATAAAGGCATCTGCGCGCTGGCCGAAAGCACCCGGAACCTCAATCGGCTAGAGCAGATCTGAACAACAACAATGGAAAAGGAGCTTCGACCATGGGAGACAAAGGCGGCAAGAAAGACAAGGACAAGAGTGATAAGCAGCACGACAAGAAACAAAAACAGAAAGACAAGGAAAAAGTCGACAAACAACCGAAAAGTAAACTGGTGCCGTAACTGCGCTGTCGGCCACGAATGACAGGCACGCAGGCTTTCATCGGCATTGGTCTTTCCGCCAAATCTCTGCGTCAGCCAACCTGGCTCTCAACCCCACCGGAGGAATGTACTTGACCGCATACAAACCACTCACTCTGGCAGGCTCCATATTCACCCTGATTATCGCGGCGATGGCCTCACCCAACCTCGCACTAGCTCATTGCGACGCCTTGGACGGGCCGGTCGTGACGCTCGCGAGGAAAGCACTTGATACCGGGAATGTCAATCTAGTGCTTCCGTGGATCCCCAGCGATGACGAGCCAGAGATCCGCCAGGCTTTTGACCACACGCAGTCTGTCCGTAAACTGGGGCCGGAAGCGAAGCACCTGGCGGACACCTTCTTTTTTGAGACACTTGTCCGCGTGCATCGCGCTTCCGAAGGAGCGCCGTATGCCGGACTCAAGCCAGCGGGTCTCGACCTTGGCCCGGCCATTCCTGCCGCCGACAAGGCGCTCGATGCCGGCTCGACCGAGGCTGTCGAGAAACTCCTTACTGACGCGATCCGCAAGGGCCTGCACGAGCACTTTCACGCCGCTTTCAGCCGGATGAAATTCGAACCGAACGATGTCGCGGCAGGCCGCCTCTACGTTGAAGCCTACGTGCCCTACATCCATTACGTGGAAGGACTTTGGGAAGCGGCGACCACCTCTGCGAGAGGCCATTATCCTGAGCCTGCGGCGCATGCAAAGTGAAGGACTCCCCGGCCTGACATCGCCCTCAACCGCCCGCCCCGAGCGCTGAAATTTTCGAAGCACTGTAGTGTGTTCAGCTCGATACAACCCCAGCCGATACGGAGAAGAATCCGATGAAATTCGAAATCCCTCGTCCACTTAAAATTGAACACGAAGATCTGCATAAGATACTGGGCAAAGCTACGGAAGAGCCGGGCGAAATCGGCGATGCAGCAAAGGCCGTTGCCAAGATACTGCATCCGCATTTCCTCAAGGAGGAGGAATACGCCTTGCCGCCGCTCGGGCTACTGCTCGATCTGGCTGACGGCAAGGTAACTCCTGAGATGAAAGCAGTGCTCGGATTGACCGACAGGCTCAAGGCAGACCTGAGCCAGATGCTTGCGGAGCACAAGTTGATCGTCGCCGAACTGGAGAAATTGTCTGCCGCAGCGAATGAGGCAGGCAAAAAAGAATACGCAGATTTCGCCAAGGCCCTCATCCTTCACGCGCAGACCGAGGAAGCGGTGTCCTACCCCACCGCATTGCTGATTGGAGAGTATGTGAGGCGATGGTGAACCCTCTTTCTCAAGGATGGCCGGTTAAAATTCCGCAAGGAGGTCGGTGACAAAAAAAACCACGCAACATGCTGAATTTTTTTAACAAATCAACGAATCACCACCACCGCCACATTCATAAATATCTTTTTATATCATGATGTTATGAATATGGCCCGACGGCCGTTCAAACCAGAAGAATTGCGTTCCCCGCGACAAGCACCTCAGCCCGCCATTGCGACGGGTTTAGCCAATCATGATGGCATCGTAAAAAGTCAAAATCCACAAAGGTCCGCTTCGTACAAACAGCATGTTACGAAGCGAGAAACGTCGTTCTCGTGGCTTTTGACGAGAACGACAATCATCCCCACGCTCACATCCTGAAAAACAGACCGCTGCAGATGGATTGTACAGTGTGGATTGCCGCTGACCCTCCGCCTGAACGGGGGGTT
>CAZLIG010000281.1:0-2189 GCA_964559415.1 uncultured Rhodospirillaceae bacterium | reverse complement strand
ATATTCTTCTTTTTCACCCCAGCCCACGCCAAAAACGAATGGCCACGTCTCGCAATATCTGCGGATGGGACCCCGATTTCCTTCGAATCGTATGGTTCTGGAGAACCGACGCTCGTGTTTGTCCATGGTTGGAGCTGTGATGCCCGCTACTGGCGTGAACAAATCCCCCATTTTTCGAAAAATCACCGCGTGATTGTGCTTGACCTCGCAGGCCATGGCCATTCGGGCATGGGGCGAACTCAGTACACCATGAGATCATTCGGAGAGGATGTGAAGGCTGTAACCGAGGCAACCGGCAGTCGCAGCGTCATCCTGATCGGACATTCCATGGGCGGTTCCGTCATCGCCGAGGCTGCCCGGCTCATGGCGGACCGTGTGATCGGGCTCGTCGGTATCGATACGCTTGAAAACATCGAATACTCGATGACCGAAGAAGAATTCAAAGGCATGGTCGGCCCGCTCGAAACAAATTTTCAGACCGGCTGTCGGCAATTCGTGGAGGCGATGATTTCGCCTCGCACCGATGCAGAGCTTCGTGAATGGATTCTCGCTGACATGTCTGCCGCACCGCCGGATGTCGCATTGAGCGCCATGAAAAACATGATGTCACAGTACATCACCGGTGAAGCCGCCAAGATATTCGAGGACATCCGCATACCCGTCATGACCGTGAACGGCGACTTGTGGCCCATCGAATACGAAGCAAACCGGCGCCATATGTTTTCCTTCGATGCCATTGTCCTGAAGGACGCGGATCATTTTCTCATGCTGAATCGCGTAGATGAATTCAATTCCGCTTTGGAAAAATCGATCGCTACGTTTTCAACAAATCAACTGGAAGGCAAAAAGGACTAACGCCAATCTCAACAGGCTATTGAACAATGAGGCACAATCGCGGTGTCTCAATGGCCTGACTTCGTCTTGACATTCTGCATTGCTTTCAAGACCTTTCGGTATATTCTACGCTATCCTCGGAGATGTTCATGAGCCCGGATACATATCTCGCCTTTCTCTTAGCCACCGTAGTGGTCTTGGTCATCCCAGGTCCGACCATCATGTTGGTGGTGAGTTGTTCCCTGGTCCAAGGCAAACGTGCAGCCCTGCCACTGGCCTTAGGCGTCGGCCTTGGCGACACCGTGGCAATGATTGCGTCTATGGCCGGGCTTGGCGCATTGCTCGCCACCTCGGCCACGCTGTTTACGACGCTTAAGTGGGTCGGTGCGTTCTACCTCGTCTACTTGGGTGTAAAGACCTTGCGGGCCAGCCCTGAGCCGGGCAAAGGCTTGCCGCGCATTGAGCCTGCATCGCGCGGGGCCAGCGTGTTTCGCGCCTTTGCGGTTACGGCTACCAATCCTAAGTCTATCGCCTTCTTCTGCGCCTTCATGCCCCAGTTCATCAACCGCGCCGAGCCGGTCATGGCTCAAATCTTCATCTTGGGATCGACCTTTGTAATCCTGGCGGTAGTCAACGCCACCTTGTACGCACTTCTGGCGGCCAGGGCGCGAGAAGCGGTGACAAATCCCCGAATCATGAAAATGATGAACTTGGCAGGCGGTTCCGCCCTGATCGGTGCGGGCGTTTTGACCGCTGCCATACGGCGGGCATAAAAGGGTAGCGAGAAACGGAAGGGATCTCAGAAGCAGACGGGGTCTCTGAGATCAAGAGTATATCATGCCGTGCGATCTGAAAGCCCAACACGCCACCTGAGCGCCCGGAGCCACCGCTCCGCGATGGAAGAATAGCAAAACGGGTTATTCCGGCAGTTCCTCAAAGGTGGGGAGCATTTCCAGCTCCTTGTCCCAATTGGCTTTACGCGAAACGAAAATATGCGCCGTGGGCGGAATTGGCGCGTCGCAATCGAGGCTGCCCGCTGGGAGCACCAGCAGCGTGCCGTCCATTTGGATGTTCGGCAGGGCAGAGCCGCATTCGGCGCAGAAACTTTTTATGTGACCCGTGTTGTTGAAGTTAAAGGTTTTTATCAAGTTCTCGCCCGATAGCCAGCGCAGGGTGGCCGTGGACGAAAACAGGTTGGCTGCGTGGGCCGATCCGGTATCCTTGCGGCACCGTTCGCAATGGCACAAATAGAAACTCTCGAATTCGCCCTCGACCTCGAAGGCAACCCTGCCGCACAGACACGATCCCGCATAAATCACCCGAACACCTCCATGCTTCCGCTTATCAGGCAGCGG
>CAZLIG010000280.1:0-2196 GCA_964559415.1 uncultured Rhodospirillaceae bacterium | reverse complement strand
CTCATTGATAAAGTTCTCATATTGCTCCTTATCCATCGAACAATTGATATAATCCGACCCCGTTCCTCCCGGCCCCACCTTGTCATACCGCGATTGCATCCACGCCTTACTCATGTCGATGCTTTCGCGATAAACAATCGGCGCAATGGCGTCAAAAAAGTGAAGCGCCTCCACCCCCGTCGCGTTGCGAATGGACTCCGCCAACGCCGCCGATGTCAGCGGCCCCGTCGCTATAATAAAGGAGTCGCCCTCCGTCGATTGCTCCGGCAACGCGGCAATCTCCTCGGTCACCACCGTCACAAGTGGATGATTTTTAAGTCTTTCCGTAATGGAGGAAGAAAATCCTCCCCGATCCACCGCCAGCGCTCCCCCCGCCGGAACCTGATGCCTGTCGGCCTCCGCCATAATCAGCGACCCGCACCGCCGCATTTCGTCATGCAGCAGCCCCACCGCGTTATATTCGCTGTCATCCGACCTCAACGAATTGGAACAAACCAGTTCCGCGAATAAATCCGTCTGATGCGCCTCGGTCTTTTGAGTAGGCCGCATCTCATGAAGAACAACCGGAATCCCGGCCTTGGCCACTTGCCATGCAGCCTCGCTCCCGGCCAAGCCGCCGCCAATAATATGAACAGGTTCCATCGTAAATTATTCTTTCTGAGCTTTGATCGAATACGCCGTCGTCGCCGCGACAATTAGCGCGTAAGGCACCGCAAGCCAAGCCGAAAAGCCCACAAGAACGGTTACAACAGCGAAAGACAAGCTTACAGCAAGTTCAATCATAATATACCGGGAGCTAATTTTCACTCCGCAGTGGCGGCATCTGCCCTTAAAGGCCAACCACGAAAAAACCGGAATGAGATCCAACACGCCCAGCGTGGTTTTGCACTGAGGGCAGTGGGAACGCGGCGCAATGATCGACATCCCCCGAGGCAGCCTGTAGGCCAGCATCGTCCCAAAACTCCCGAAGATACCCCCGAGGACAAACCCAAAAACAAAGCGAAGAAGGAAATCAGCCACTGAACAACCATAGGAAGTGAGGATTGTACCTTAACATTGGTTCCGCACGGCGAAATAGTCTTGCCTTGAGCCATGCTTTCGCGGAATCTGGTTAACACGATTCGAGGTTCGCATGGATACGTATACGGATGTTCTCTCGTTTGCCCGGACGTTGCCCGAGGTTACTGCCAACTTCCGCGCAGTCTCCGATATCCTTCTGGCCCTGCTTCTAGGTCTGCTTGTGGGCTATGAGCGCTCCTACCGCGGCCGGGCTGCCGGAATGCGCACGTATGGCCTTGTATGTATGTCGGCCTCGGCGCTTACTGTGGTCGCGTGTCATCCCGAGATCTGGTCTTCCGGCCAAAATATGGACTATTACAGAAACGTCGACCCCAGCCGTGTCATCCAAGGTATCACCACAGGCATTGGCTTCCTCGGCGCGGGCGTTATAATGCGCGACGGATTGAACATCAGCGGGTTGACAACGGCGGCCTCGATCTGGACTGTCGCGGCAATAGGTGTCCTGATAGGGATAGGGTTCCACCCGGCGGGCATTATTCTGGCAGTTCTGGCGACTGTTTTCATGATGTGGGGCGGAAACCTTGAGCTTTTCTTGCCGATGCGCCATGCTGTATCCATCACGCTGCACTTCGACCGGTTCTCGAGCTTAACCGAGGACGAGGTCTTCAGCCTGTTGCGCACGCAAGGTTACGACGTGGCGAGCGGGTCGTTTTCGATAGTGCATCGCGATGCGCAGTCCGAGTGGCGTTTTGTAGCTGTATCGCACGGCAAGCGTAAGGCGGCGACATTGGTGAAGTTGGGTGAGTGCTTGAGAGGCGTGAAGGGTATCCAGGATTTCAATATTTCTCACGCGCGTAATTGAACGATTTAACCTTTGAATAATTTTGGAGGCTGGAGATGAAGGTTTTGGTAGTGGGAAGTGGCGGTCGCGAGCACGCCATCTGCAAAGCTGTTGCGAAGTCGCCTCTATTGGACAAGCTCTATTGTACACCTGGCAACGCGGGAATCGCCGAGATTGCCGAGTGCTGGTCGATCAAGGTGGATGAGACTTCGAGAATTGTCTCCGAAGCCCAAGTTCTCGGTGTCAACTTTGTGATCATCGGGCCCGAAATCCCCCTCGCTCTCGGCCTTGCAGATGAACTTGAAGACGCAGGAATCCCATGTTTCGGCCCTCGT
>CAZLIG010000279.1:0-2209 GCA_964559415.1 uncultured Rhodospirillaceae bacterium | reverse complement strand
TGGCATCTTGCGCGGTTCCGGTGAGGATGATGCCTCCGGGGACGGCTTTCGCCTTGATGTTGTCTCCGGGAATAGCCGCGTTCAGTTCTTCACGGAGGGAGGAGAGGTCCTGCGATATCACAAGCGTGCGTTGCGCTAATACCGTTCCTTTGCTGTCGGTCGCTACGAAGCTTGTCTCGCCCGTGCGTTTTCCGAAGAGCATCACTTGCGTCGGCGACATGACTTGCACGTCGGCGACATCGGGATTCGCAACGAAGACCGACGTTGCGGGGGCGCTCAGCGTATAGGGGATGCCGTGGTCGACGAGGATCGACAGAGGGCCGTTTGCCGCCGCCCATGCGGGCGGGGACACGAGGAGGAAAACAGACAGGACTAGGGGGATGGTGCGTTTCATCGGGGCTACCTTTGACGCTCAAAAATGTTTTCGGTGGTTGTCTTGCCGCGCATGATTTGGACGCGGTGGATCAACCCGTCGTCCCCGTTGGAGCCGGGGTAGGATTTGCTGACCTCGTTATCCCATGTGGGCGCGTCTCGCTCGGTTTCGGCTTTTTGGGCGGCTTCGTCTACCGCGAGGCTGCGCAGCACAAGCGTTAGAGCGGTTTTTGCGCCTCCCTGATCGGCGGCGATTTCCACGGCGAGGGCGAGTTTCTCGGCGTCTTTTGGAGAGACTTCGAGCGTGGCCAACTGGGAAACTTTCGGATCGTTGGTTTGGTTGGTGCTTCTCTGGTCGAGGGCGAGGACGCGAACATTGCGGATGACTGTTTCGCTGACCCGGCGTTCGGTGAGGGAGGGCACGTCGCGGCGGTTGAAGCTATGCGTGAGGATGACGTCTACGCGGTCGCCGGGGAAAATGAAGCCGGCCACTTGCGAAGTGGGCGAGAGCGACACGGACATGGCGCGCATTCCGGGAGTTAGAACCGCTGCGAGGAAGCCTTGGTCTTGCGCGTGGGCAACGCGCGAGGACATGATCGGGTCGCCGGCACGGAAGCCGTCGCGAACGACCGCGCCTGTGTATTTGGACAGAACGGCCTTTCCTTTGACAAGCATTGCGCTTGTATCGGCGTTCGCGGCCCAGCGGGTCCATTTCATGTCGGATTCTTTGAGGATCGTTCCTGTCGGCAGGTCGTGGGAGGCGACGGCAATTTCGATCGCAGTCACTTCGGGAAGAGCGTGTTGCTGCTTCGGCGTGGGCTGACTCATGTTCTTTACCGCATACCCTGTGCCTATCGCGATGATCGCGGCGGCGGCGAGAAGCGTGATTTTCCGTGAAGCCATTGTGCCTCCTAACCCGGCTGGACCAATAGGGGATGAGCCATCATGCCCAGAACCGTAAGGCCTCCGGCGGCTATCGCGACGCCGTAGGGGATCTGGGTTTGATTCAAGCGCGAAGATTTTTTCTTCCTGCGCTCTTTCAAGCGAGAGTTTTTCTTTGCTTTCTCACTCTTGGCGTATTTGACGATGGTGGCCGCGAGGGATTCGAGGCCGCCTGCGAAGGCTGTGACGATAAGAAGGGTTGAGATCAGGGCAGGGCCTGCCCAGAGGCTGGCAACCGAAAGGAGCTTGACGTCGCCAGCGCCGAGAATGTTGCCCAAGAAACAGGCAAAGCCGATGGCGAAGACAATGGCGAACATCAGGATCCCGCCTTTCCAATCGACGGGATTTGGGGCTGTCAGTACGTAGAGGGGGTAACCTGTTAGAAGCAGTGCACAAAGGCAGTTCGGGATCCGGTATGAGCGCACGTCGCTGGCCGCAGCCGCGACAAAAAGAGTCGCGGCGACACCGAGGATTGTCGCATGGATGAACGTTAGAGCCGTACCCATTTTGGTCACCAATTTCCCGGCAAAAAGCTAAAGCTTTTTGTTCACATAACACGTTAACTATGCACACGATATGGTTAAAGAGCCATAAACGAGATCATTCCACGTGGGAAACGACCTTGCCGGAATGGCTTTTGAAGCCGGTTCGTTGAGGTCGTTCCGAGCGTGAGGGAGGATAGGGGAGGAGGGTTAAGGTTGGATAAAGGGGGAAGGAATTATGTTGCGGTTAAAGGGATGGTTTTGGGGTTGGGGGTGGCTGTCGGTTGTTATGGGGGCGGAAGAACGGGGGCAGGATTGCGGAGGGACCACCTCACCCTCCCATCGCTTTGCGATGGGGCCCTCCCTTGTATCTTACCCGAACCGCAGAAACGCTGTAGAAGGCGGAGAGCGGT
>CAZLIG010000278.1:1986-2222 GCA_964559415.1 uncultured Rhodospirillaceae bacterium | reverse complement strand
ACCATATAGTTGGAAAGAGCCAGATCGAGGGTTTGGGTCTAATCCGATATTTCCGTCCATTTTCCTTTGGCTATTTCCTTTCGAACAAGGTCCGAAAGCGCTCCGATACATTTTTCTCGGTCCTCAATTCCTTTAACCTGAAAGCCGTATTCGGGGCCATCGGCCAATGGGGAGCCCCGCATAAAGAACGCTGCCCCATACCATCCGGCTTCGTTGTTACCTAAGTGCGTTATTTT
>CAZLIG010000278.1:0-1976 GCA_964559415.1 uncultured Rhodospirillaceae bacterium | reverse complement strand
CTACAAAGCTGAGGTCAGAGCCTGGATTGTCGGGCGTCCCGACATCAAGCCCGTCGGGACGCAAAGGTCCGCATTCAACTCTATGTTGGGGGTCCAGCTCTTCCGGCTCGAACGGATTTTCAGTTGGCTTGCTCATGATCTGTCTCCAAGCTTGGTTGTGACTTTGGTTGTGACTTTGGTTGTGACTCGGTACCTGTTTTACCACTGTTTCCGCCATTTAACCCCCTACTCTCTTCTTTAATTTCAATACCTTAACATTGGAAGGGGATTCTGGGGGACTGGGGGTCGTGGGTTCAAATCCCGCTGCCCCGACCAATATCCAAAGGCTCCTCCACCTCAAACCGAATAGACGGACGTTATATCGGCATCGTTTTACCGAAACATCTCCAAATCCTCTGTCTTCACAATTAGTTAAGCATAACCCAAAGATCGGCAGACAGATCGGCACAATTGGTGCTTTTTTAACAAAATTATGTTAGGTATTAAATAGTTAGAAAAATCAAGGATCGGCAAATGACCCCTGAAACTTTGGTCGAAACGCCTAGCCGGATTGAGCCGTGTTTGCTGGATGAAGTCAGCCCCGAAATTCTCGATCTCGTGGCGGCGCTTTCACGCGCTTCGGAAGGGCTTGGAAACCGGCTGCATCCACGTTCTGCCGCGAACCTTGCCGATCTTGTTCGCGTGATGAACTGCTACTACTCGAACCTCATCGAAGGACATAACACGAAACCGCGCGAAATTGAACGCGCGCTAAACGATCAACTCGACGAGGCAGAAGAACGTCGCAATCTTCAGATTGAAGCTCGCGCCCATATCAGGCTTCAGCGCGAAATCGATCAACATTATGCCGAAGGCAATCTTTCCGATCCCTGCTCAGTTGATTTTATACGCTGGCTGCATCGCTCTTTCTATGAAGATGCGCCTGAGGCGATGCTCATTATCAAAAGCACAAGCCGGGAAATCCGGATGCGGCCTGGCGTCTTTCGAGAGAATTCGAACGAGGATGTGAGTGTCGGTCGTCACGTTCCGCCGTCATCTCAATGCGTCCCTGCTTTTATGGATTACTTCGCGGAAAAATATCGAATGGATAAGCTGGGAGCTGGTTCGCAGATCATCGCCATTCCCGCCGCGCATCACCGGCTTAATTATATTCATCCCTTCCCTGACGGTAACGGGAGGGTAAGCCGCTTGGTCAGTCACGCGATGGCGCTGAAGGCTAACATCGGCGCGCATGGGCTTTGGTCGATCTCGCGCGGATTGGCTCGCGGGCTTGAAAGCCGGGGCGAATATAAGCGCATGATGGATCATGCCGACATACCTAGACAGGGTGATCTCGATGGGCGTGGAAATCTTTCGCGTCGCGCGTTGGCTGACTTCACTGTATGGTTTTTGAAGGTCTGCCTTGACCAAGTCTCTTTCATGAGCAGCTTGTTCGAATTGGAAACCTTGATTGACAGGCTTCGAGTTTACGTCGAGCGGCGAGAACTGAAACCCGAAGCGACCGCTCTATTGCAGCAGGTATTGCTGCGCGGCGAAGTTCCGCGCGGCGATGCTTCGGCAATAACCGGTTTGAAGGAGCGCTCGGCGCGCGATCTTCTTTCTTCATTAGTCGAAGACGGCGTCCTCGGCTCCGATACGCCAAAGAGCCCCGTGTCGCTTCGTTTCCCGGTTCATGCGGTTGAGATTTTGTTTCCGAGTCTGTTTCCGGAGACCTGAAACAATTTTTCCTATGCTGCTGGCTGGAGCAAGAACCAAAGATGATATCGTACATTACGGCGACATATTTACGACCTCGCCTCCAAGAGAAACGCTTAAGGCCTGGGGACCATTTTGGGATTGTGTATCAATCCTTTTTCTTTTTCAGAATTCGGATGTTGACGACGAGCATCCAGAATGGAGGCTCTATTGGGTTGGAGGGATAGCTGACCTGCCCCCCATTTTTCGGTCCACGGAGAGGTTGAATCTGTTCTAACTTT
>CAZLIG010000277.1:1805-2238 GCA_964559415.1 uncultured Rhodospirillaceae bacterium | reverse complement strand
AGTTATCTCAACTTTGACCGTCATCCCCGCGCAGGCGGGGATCCCATTTGGTTTTCTTTGGCATGACGGAAATTAGTGCAAAAAACTATAAAGCACGGGCCGCCCCTCAAGGCTTCTGAACCGTAACGTGATATTGATACATCCGCATCTTCCCGCCGTCATCACGCGTCCGAATAATCATATTTGTCTCGCCCAAAACATCGCCTTTTGCGGAAAGTGTAATCACCTCGCCGTCGCGCTCAACGGCAACAAGCTCCTTATTCCCTACAACGACAGCGCCAACAGTCTCATCCTCAGGCATCTCAACCTGCGTCGCCATGCCCTGCGTGACCATAACTTCAGGGTTGTCCGCCGACGCCTGAACGATACGAGGCTGATGCGCCGCGCAAGCCGCCAAAGAGCGCTCCACGCCTCAGCCGGTGCCGGAGACCTT
>CAZLIG010000277.1:0-1795 GCA_964559415.1 uncultured Rhodospirillaceae bacterium | reverse complement strand
CGCCTCCCGCGACAAGAACCGTCAAGAGTTTTCCAACCATGGTTATCTCCCTTAAAAAAGCAGAACCTCTTCAAGATACAAGAAGCAGCCCCCAGGCGCAAGACGAGTACAGACAGACCCATGCGACTCATGCTAAGAAATTTTTTTAAAGAAAAGAAAGATAAAGACCTTTATTCGCAAAGGAAAAGAGAACCATGACCATGCCTGAAAAAACAGCCGACGAAATCATCGTCTCCGACGGTGTAAAAGTTCCCGATTATCTAGAAAAAACATACTGGTGGGCCTACGCGCGCCCCTGGGCGATCAAGTTCTGGGAGCGTGAATGGCTCATCGACCTGATCTTGTGGTTCCACTATAAACGTCTGCGCAACGAAGCGCTCGCGGCATTCGGCGAAGAACTGTCGGGCCGCACTTTGCAGGTTTCCTGCGCCTACGGCGCATTGACGCCGACGCTCTACGGCAAAATCCACGAAAAAGGCGGCTCGCTCGACGTCGTTGACGTTGTCATCCATCAGCTCAAAAACCTGAACCGCAAACTCCCCAAACCGAACAGCGTGCGGCTCCTTAACATGGACGCAACATCGCTATCCTTGGCCGATGCTGTCTACGACCGCGTCATGCTGTTCTTCCTGCCGCACGAACTTCCACGCGAAGCCCGCGACAAAGCCTTCGCGGAAGCCTTCCGCGTCGCCAAACCGGGGGGAACGGTCTTGGTCGTGGAATTCTCGAAACCGGCATGGTGGCACCCATTGCGCTACATCTATCTGCCATTCCTCGCCTTCCTCGAACCCTTCGCGCCGGACATCTGGAAAAACGAAGACTTGGGCGCATGGCTTTCCAAAGACATCGTCAAAAAACTTCTTACCCGAAAGAAAATCTTCGGCGGCTACTACCAAATCCTAACCTTCAAAGCCTAACCGCCTCCCCCCTCCCCCTCAAGGGGGAGGGGAAGGAAGAACGACCGGGCAGTCATCCCCGCGATAAAGGCGGGGATCCCATTTTTTGAATCGTTTTTACCGGCTCGGCCCTATTCGGAACGAATAATATGCCCCCCCTCCCCTTCGCCGATTACGCCCTCCCGAAGAAAAACTGGAACGGCCTGATCCTAGTCGGCGAAGCCCCTGGCGCCGAAGAAGCCAAGCAAGGCAAACCGTTTGTCGGACGTAGCGGCCAACTCCTCGACAAAATGTTAGACGCCGCGCATATCGACCGCGCCGAAACGCTGATCGCCAACGTCTTCCGCTACCAACCTCCGAAAAACAAAGTGGCCTCCTTCTTCGCCTCGAAGAAAGCCGCCAAAGAGGAAGGGGTCGAACTCGCAGAAACCTACGGCAAATTCGCAAGCGTCTATTGCCGCGCAACCTTCGCCCCCGAACTCGAACGCCTCGCAATCCTCATCGAAGAAAAAAAGCCATCCCTCATCGTCGCCCTAGGCCGCACGCCGCTCTGGGCCTTGACGGGGGAAAATGAGCTCATGAAAAAAGTCGGGACCTTCCTTCCCTGCCGCCTTGCCTCAGGCTATAAGGTCCTCGCCACCTACCACCCCAGCTTCATCCTGCGCGGCAACTGGAAGCTCCAATCCGCCTGGCAAACTCACTTCGAAACCGCCGCCGCCCAAAAAACAACCCAATACCCCCCCTAATCTTCCCCGCTCCATAATCTTCCCGACTCCCCCCCCCTTCGTCATCCCTCCCTCTCCTCCCTCTCCTTCGTCATCCCCGCTCTCTCCTTCGTCATCCCCGCGCAGGCGGGGATCCAGTTGTCCTCCCCACAAAAACCAACGTTCCCCAAAGCC
>CAZLIG010000276.1:0-2264 GCA_964559415.1 uncultured Rhodospirillaceae bacterium | reverse complement strand
GCCTTCGCCTTCGAAACAATGTCCGTGACCTTTGAGGACGATCAGCTTGTCGGCTTGGATGCTTTCGGCAAGATGGATTGTGTCTTTCGGATTGACGATTTTGTCGTTCTCACCGGTGAAAACAGTGATTTGTGCGGCACCTTTTCGGGCATCGGCGGGAATTAATGCCCTGAAGGTCGGGAGGCGTTCATCGGCGTCGGGGTGCGCTCCGGAGACATCCCCGTTAAGGCCAACAGGGCATACACAGATTATTTTTGCATAGGGGGCTAGGAGCTTTTCTTCGCTCGGTAGTGCTCCTTTTTGAAGCCGTTCTTCCTGTTCGCGGATTTGAGCGCCTATAGTTTCGGCTCTATCCATCAGAAAAAGCCCGCCTAGACTATGGCCGACGAGGATGGTGTGGCTCGGGTTAAAGCCTGCGGTTACTTTTTCGAAAACCTCGTCCCATTCGGTGCGGGTTTGATTTTTGAACGAAAGCTGTTCGGGAGGCGTTTCCGGCCCTGCAATCGGGTTGATACCTTGCGGAACTGTTGGATACTGGGCCGTTGCGAAGGTGATGTCGTATTTATCGCCAAGGTTTTCCTTGACCTTGTTCATAAGCCAAGGGAACCAGTTTTTTGTCGGATATCCGGTGTATCCGTGGACGATGACAATGTTGATCTTGGGGGGATCGCGCGGTTTCATTTATTTTTAAAAAGAGCTTTTGCCTGTTGGGCTGACACACTTAATTTTATCTGGAAATTGTTTGGTGGACTTTCCGGTTGCTCCTATAGCACCGGACAAAATTATATTGCGCGATTTTTAATTTTGCACTCAAAAATGTTTAAAGAAAAAGCCGATGGTTTGGGCGCCATCGGCTTTTTTTGGTGAATAGGCTTTATTTAGCCTAAGCTTTTGATCATCGCATCGTGGTCGATTTCGGGTTGTTCGTCTTCCTTGCTGCTGGGCGTGCTGACGAAACCTTCCGTTGGGTTTTGCTCGGCGGTGTCATCGGGAGCCTGATCGATGGGCGCTAGCGTATCGACGTCGCCTTCGGGCTGCGCTTCGGATTGCGGGCCTTGTTCGCGTTGGACGCGGCGCTGGGCGCGCTTAACGGCGGCTTCCAGGTCCGCTTGCTTGCAAAGGCCGAGCAGAACCGGATTTTGCGGCTTGATGTTGGCCGTGTTCCAGTGCGTGCGTTCGCGAACTTTCGAGATCGTATCCTTCGTCGTGCCCAACAGGCGCGAGATTTGTGCATCGAGCAGTTCCGGGTAGTTTTTGACGAGGTATGCGATGGCGTCGGGCTTTTCGCCGCGCTTCGAGACCGGCGTGTACCGTGCGCCTTTGGTGCGAACCATCGGGAGCGGGAGGTCGGTCTTGGTCATTTTAAGGCGCGCGCGGGGATCCGCTTCGCAGCGCTTGATCTCGTCTTGCTTAAGCTGGCCGTTGTAGACGGGGTCCAAGCCTACGATGCTGACCGCGACTTCGCCGTCGGCGATTGCTTGAACTTCGAGCTTATGCAGGCCGCAGAACTCCGCGATCTGGTCAAACGTGAGCGTTGTATTTTCCACGAGCCAAACGGCGGTTGCTTTCGGCATTAAGGGTAGTGCCATCGTCATCTCCTGTCGCGGCCTTCCGCGCGTTGATTATACCATAAGTCTTTGCTCTTGCCGGACGCGTTTTAGCGGCCGAACGATCCACCATTCGATTTTTGAGGGATCGGTTAAAGCTTCCCGGGAGGAGGCTTCGAGGTGCATTCTAACAATTTGTGCGAGGGTTTCCACTGTTTTGTGAAGGTAAATGTAAAAACGCTCGTTTTTTGGGCATTTGAGGGGCTGAAAATCTTTCTCGGGGGCCTTGAAAGTCGCCTTAAAAGTGTCACATTGGGCGGTAGTGTAAGGTTAATTTCATTTCAATCCCAGAACGAGGTCAAAGATGAAGATTCCTGCAAGTTTGGGCAAGGTCGTTGCCGGTCTCTTTATGGTCGTTTTTGTTTTTCCAAGCATGGCGCTGGCAAGGAGTGGGCCTCCGGAGTTTGCCGATCTGGCGGAAAAGCTTCTTCCTGCTGTCGTCAACATCTCAACTTCGCAGACTATTACTTCCAAGGAAACGCTTGAGGGATTTCCGGATTTGCAGTTGCCTCCGGGGTCGCCGTTCGAGGAGTTCTTTAAGGACCTCAGGAAGCAGCAAGGCGGCGTTGAGGGGAAGGTTCGTAAGCGCAAAGCTACGGCGTTGGGATCGGGTTTCGTTATCGACTCTGCCGGGTACATTGTAACCAACAATCACGT
>CAZLIG010000275.1:0-2274 GCA_964559415.1 uncultured Rhodospirillaceae bacterium | reverse complement strand
GAATATAGAGTGCGGAATCCCCGGCGTGCGAATGTAGGCCTCATAAGCAGCATCAAACAGAATAAGCGTTTTGTTCTTTCGCGCATATGCAACCCAAGCCGCCAGTTGCTCGCGCGTAGCAACAGCCCCTGTCGGATTATTCGGGAAGCAGAGATAAACCACATCCGCAGAAGCGTTCGGCGGGACCGGAACAAACCCATTGTCCGCAGTGCCATTAAGAAATGAAACGTCGGCATTTCCCGCCATGATGTTTGTGTCATTGTAAACGGGATAGACCGGATCTGAGATCAGAATGCGGTTTCCACAGCCAAGAATGTCGAGAATATTCGCACAATCGCATTTACTGCCGTCCGAAAGGAAAATTTCATCGTCGGCAATCGCCATACCCCGCTCGCGATATTCCTCCGCGATCCCGTGGCGCACGAACCCATACCCATGATCAGGCCCATAGCCGCGAAAAGTCTCGTCCACAGCCTTGTGCAGGGCCTTAATGCAAGCTTGAGGCAGCGGCTCGGTCACGTCGCCGATACCGCACCGAATGATGGAGTCCGCCTTGTCGGGGTGCTCCTTCTTAAAACCTTCAACGCGCTTAGAGATTTCGGCAAAAAGATAGCTGGGCGAAAGCTTAAAGTAATTTTCGTTCACATAAGCCATTTGAAACTCTCCTGTCAGCGCGTTCGTCTTAGTTCACAAATATCAGCAAATGCTCAAAAAAGTCAAAAGTCTCGGTTCAAAAAAAACGCCGCCCGGTGAGGGCGGCGTTCTTTAGATGAGACGATTTCGTCCAATTTACTTGGAAAGAACGATCTCCGCGCGACGGTTTTGAGCCTCGCGGATTCCTTCGGTTGTCGGAATGAGAAGATCGTTCTCACCGACGCCCTTGGCCGTGATGCTCGAAGCTCCAATGCCAAGCTTGGTAAGCTCAGCCTTGACTGCATTCGCGCGTCGAACCGAAAGCCTTTGGTTGTATTCGTTCGTACCAACCGTATCGGTATGACCGGTAACGATGATACGGGCAAAACCATTGCTCTTGATCTTGGCAACAGCGGCCTGAATAACCTTCTTGGCTTCGGGGGTAAGCGCCGCCTTGTCGAAGTCAAAGAAGACCGTAAAGTTTTCTTCAACAGCCGCGACAGTGGGCTTCGCCGGAGCCTGAGCCCTGACTTCCGGAGCCTGAACTTCACGCAGAGGCGGGGGAAGCGGCTGAACAGCCGGTTCTTGAGCGAATTTATAACGCAGCCCAACAACCATATTGTGCGAAGCGTTGCTCATGCGGGCTTCGCCAGTAGCTGAGTAGCTGACCTTCGGATCGAACGAACCGAAATAGCGATAGTCGGCCGTAACCGCCCAGTTGCGATCCAATTCAGCCGCAACGCCGATGATCCCCTGGTAAGCAGCCACAGTGGCATCGCCATTCAAGCGACCAGCCGCAGTGCCATAGTTTTCCAGATGCACGAAATCAGGACCGATACCGCCGCCGATATACGGGGTAAGCATCGTTCCGGTATTGAAATCATACAAGAAGTTCAAGAACACGGCGTTGTTGCTGATATGGCCAAACGCAGGCGTGTTGCCAACTTCATTAATGTTGTGCTGGTCGTGCAGGTATTCGACTTCAACGCGCAAGCCATTGCCGAAGGCATAACCGACCGAGCCAAGGAAGCCGGCATTGGTATTTTCCGTCCTGGCTTCGCTCTTGCCGGAGGGCGCATGGATGGTGGAATTCGAACCGAACGTCAAAGCGACGCCCGGAGCGACGTACCAACCGGGGGCAGTCTCGGCGTGCGCTTGGCCAGCTACAATCGCGACGGCAAGCGCCACGAATGATGCAAAAATCTTCTTCATGTTTGCTCCTAGGGAAACCGTTATTACAATAGGCGTTACAAATAGCACCGATCACGTAATACTAGCCCATAAAAAATAGGCTTTTTTGCCCTTTGCCGCGTTTTTCAAAAAAATGTTGTTCTTTTGCGACACTCGTCACGCTAGAATAGCGCGGCCAGACGGTCGGATGATCGCCTGCCACCTGAAATAAAGACGATAATCCTTTGTTTCAAAACATCTTCTTTATTTCAGGTGGCAGGAGGAAAGTCCGGGCTTCAGGGGAAAAGGGTGCCGGATAACGTCCGGTTGGGGCGACCCAAAGGAAAGTGCCACAGAAAACAGACTACCCGTTCGCAAGAACGGGAAAAGGTGAAAAGGTGCGGTAAGAGCGCACCGCGTCTTTGGTAACAAAGACGGCACGGAAAACCCCACCCGAAGCAAGACCGAATA
>CAZLIG010000274.1:0-2287 GCA_964559415.1 uncultured Rhodospirillaceae bacterium | reverse complement strand
CAAAAGAAGTGGGAGTGGAGAACACCGGCTCTTCCAGCGGCTCAACCAACGAGTTCGGTGCGGGCGAATAACCTTACGTCACTTTCGGTTGGCGGAGAAATCCTGAAAGCGCCGGGCAGGGACCGTGGCGTTGTCTTCCAAGACCCACGCCTCCTCCCATGGCTCACGGTCGAAAAAAACATCGCCTTCGCCCTCCAAGGGCTAACCGATTACGAAGTCAAACGCCGTGTCGTCCAGTACCTGAAAAAGGTAGGCCTGCTCAAAGCCGCCAAGCACTACCCGCACCAGCTATCCGGCGGCATGGCCCAGCGTGTCGCCATCGCCCGAGGCCTCGTCAACCAACCCAAAGTCCTGCTCCTCGACGAACCCTTTGGTGCCCTCGACGCCTTAACGCGCATCCAAATGCAACAGGAAATCCTTCATCTGTGGGAGTCCTTAAAGCCCACCATGATCATGGTAACGCATGATATCGACGAAGCGGTATTCCTCGGCGATCAAGTCATCGTCATGTCCTCCGGCGCCAACACAATCCGAAAACGATTGTCCATCAACCTCCCACGCCCCCGAGACCGCAGCAGCCCCGCCTTCCAATCATTACGCAAAGAAATCCTCGCCGAATTTTTCGATGAAGCCTGAACCACTAGGAGTACTCGTCATCCCGGCGAAAGCCGGGATCCAGCGCCGAGCGTCTGCGAGGCATAACACGCACACCATTTTCGAAAACGCGTCACCCCCTTCATATACTCCAACCTGACTCACACGTTACTTTCACTTCATCCGCTAACCCGCTGCAACGCAAATTCTTTATGCGTTTTGACGCACGTAAATCCGCGTAAATCAATGAATTTTCTGATTCTTAAACCCGGTTTTTGATTGCGCGAATCAACGGAAAAGATTCATATATCTCCAATCGATTCCCGCGCGCCCGTTGGCGCGCAAACCGGAGGTTCACCCTTATGATTAATCTGTCGATGGCCGACCCAGAGCACAACTTGCGTCCTCGCTTGACCGTCATCGGAGTGGGCGGAGCGGGCGGCAACGCGATTAACAACATGATCCGCTGCCAGCTTGAAGGCTGCGACTTTATCGCCGCGAACACGGATTCGCAGGCGCTCGCCATGTCTCTCGCCGGTCGCAAGATTCAACTTGGCGTGAACCTGTCGCGCGGTCTTGGCGCGGGTTCAAAGTCTGACGTAGGCCGCGCCGCAGCCGAAGAACAAATCAACGACATCATGGCGAGCCTTGAAGGGTCCGATATGCTGTTCGTCACCGCAGGCATGGGGGGAGGCACAGGCACCGGAGCAGCCCCCGTCATTGCGCGCGCAGCCCGTGAATCCGGCATCCTCACCGTTGGCGTTGTTACCAAACCCTTCCACTTCGAAGGCAACAACCGCATGAGGCAAGCCGAATCCGGCATCGCCGAGCTTCAACAATACGTCGATACGCTGATCGTCATCCCGAACCAGAACCTTTTCCGCATCGCAAACGAACGCACCACCTTCGCCGAAGCCTTCCGCTTGGCAGATGAAGTTCTGCATTGCGGTGTGCGCGGCATCACCGATCTGATGGTTATGCCGGGATTCATGAACCTAGACTTCGCCGACGTTAAAACCGTCATGGGTGAGATGGGCAAAGCCATGATGGGCACCGGCGAAGCCGAAGGCGACGACCGCGCCGTCCACGCAGCCGAAGCCGCGATCTCCAACCCGTTGCTTGACGACGTCTCGATGAAAGGCGCACGCGGCGTTCTCATCAACATCACCGGCGGCCTCGACATGACACTGTTCGAAGTCGACCAAGCCGCAAACCGCATCCGCGAGGAAGTGGATCCCGAAGCCCAAATCAAGGTCGGCTCCACATTAGGTGAGGCGCTTGAAGGCAAAATCCGCGTCTCGGTCATCGCGACTGGCATCGACGCCGCTGCAACACAACGCTCCTCGGCAAGCACCAACGCGCCCAAGCCCCGCGCGACCACGGCGACCGCCACCAAGCCGCAACAACCTCAAACCAACTACGCGCAACCGGCTTATCCGCCGACCGCGCCAGTCGCACCTGCGCTTAAGCCCGCCGAACCCGCCCCGGCACAGGGTCAAACGAATTACTTCACCATGCCGCAAGCGATCATGCCGCACCCGGATGTCATTCCGCACACGGCCCCGATTGTCGAACCCTCAAAGCCCGAAGTGCACGCAATACAGCACGCCGAGCCGGTCATGGAACGCGAACCGGTGAGGGAAGAACCGATCGCGGAAGCCCCGAAGTTCGTCGAGCCGCAAAAGTATGTCCC
>CAZLIG010000273.1:0-2292 GCA_964559415.1 uncultured Rhodospirillaceae bacterium | reverse complement strand
ATCGTAGCGGCAAACGCATATCCACTGAAGAAAAAGTTTCAGAAGAAACAGCCTTGTCTAAATCGCCATGGTTGCGCCATATATAGCCGACATATTTTTGGGAATTAGCCGCGCCATTCGGAGAAAAAATGAACCTCTTCATCACCAAAGACACCCCCGTAACCGATGAACTTCTCAACTTAATCGCCCATCTTCCGACCAAAAGCCTCCCCTTCGTTGCGGAAAACGCCTTCTTCGCAAAATTGGACGACAAGGACTTCATGCGCCTGGCCGTCCTCCTCGCCCAGAAAGGATACAACGAAGGCGGCTGCCCCATCGGCGCCGTTATCATCGATAACACGATGCGCCAAATCATTGGCAAAGGCCACAATACCCTTGTGCAGGATAACGATCCGTACAACCACGGAGAAACCTCTGCCATCCGCGACGCCGGACGCCGGGACTTTAGCCAAACAACCATCTTCACAAGCCTAAGCCCATGTGACGTCTGTGCAACGCTAATCTATATGCGCCAATTCAGTCGCGTCGTTGTGGGCGACGTTACCAACGCCTCCGGAAACGAGGCTATGATCAAAAGCAAAGGCATCCCTGTCGATATACTTGAAGACCCAATGGGCCTCGCCCTCTATGCCAAGTATCGCAAGGAAAAGCCTGACCTCGATCTGGAAGATTGGAAAGGCCTCGCTGCTGTCAAAAAGAGCCAACAAAGCTGAAAGCGTGATATATTGAAATGACTTCCCCATGATGATCACCCATGAAGAATAAACCCGCCTGCCTGTTGTCCCTCGCTTTCGGTATCGGGGCACTTTTCCCCAATTCCGTCCGTGCCGATCACATCGACCCGTTCATCGAAATAAGCTGTACGCCTGAACTCGACACCTTCTTTCTGCGGACTTTCCATCTCATAAACACCCCGCTTAAGAGCGACGACGAAACGTCGAGCCAGATTCGAAAAGCCCTCGGTAAGCGCGGCACTTATGCTCTTAAAGACTTCGCGAAAGCGAACGCCAACTGTCTTCTTCCATCAAATGAAATTACCTTTGAAGTTAAACAGTCCGAGGCTGACGCCATAGGCAAATGCGATGTGTCCGAGGGACTTATCGATATCAAAGTAAACGGCAAAACCGTCCACACCTTCTCCGCCTTTGACGGCTGCCACCTCGCACGGCAAATCACCTACAGTGCGGCAGGAAAACCCTCTCTGCTCGACTGCACCTACCCCGAAGATCCTCATTTAACAGGAATGAAAAAAGGGGAAATGTCCTGTCGGCGCATAGAAATGCCGGAACCGGAGCCGACCCCGCCGGAGACAGAGCAACCTTAGCCTACTTTTCCATAACATCCTTCACCTTTCCCGCCAGTTGCTTGAGAGTAAAAGGCTTGGGAAGGAAGTAAATCGTCTCACCCGACGTGAATTGTTCGCGCAACCGGTCCTCGGTGTACCCTGAAACGAAGATAACCTTAACCATCGGCCACTTCTCGCGAACATGCTTGTAAAGTGTAGGGCCGTCCATCTGAGGCATGACGACATCGGATACAATCAAGTCGACCTTGTCTCCTTCGCTCTTGAGCACATCGAGAGCCTCTTCGCCGCTGCGCGCTTCAAGGATATTGTATCCCTTATTCCTCAACGCGCGCGACGAGAATACACGAACCGCATCCTCGTCCTCGACGAGCAGAATGGTCCCGGCTCCCGTAAGATCGGGTCCCGGCTTATCCTCGCGGCTATCCCCATGAGCCTCTTCAGCCTCAACATCTCCATCGGTTTTTTCGTAAACCGGCAGAAAGACGTGAATGGTCGTGCCAACGCCAACCGTACTCTCGACGTTAACAAACCCGCCCGTCTGGCGGACAATACCGTAAACCGTCGAAAGCCCAAGACCTGTTCCCGAACCAATTTCCTTCGTCGAGAAGAACGGCTCAAAAATACGCTGAATGTTTTCGGCGGGAATCCCGCATCCAAGATCGGTGACGTCGATAGCGACATAGTGCCCCGGAGGCATATCGTCCTGCCCGCGCATCACATGCATTTCCTGCTTATGGTTTCGCGTGCTTACGGTAACGGTGCCGCCGTTAGGCATGGCATCGCGCGCATTAACGACAAGGTTGATAACAACCTGCTCCAATTGCCCCTGATCGACCTTCACAAGCCCGACATCGCGCCCGTGAACCATCTCGAGCCGGATCTGGGCGCCGATCAACCGGCGCAGCAGGTTCGCAAGCTCCGACAACACATCTGCAAGGTTCAGCACCTTTGGCTGCAATGTCTGCTGACGCGAGAACGCAAGAAGC
>CAZLIG010000272.1:0-2310 GCA_964559415.1 uncultured Rhodospirillaceae bacterium | reverse complement strand
TATAGACGCTATGCGCCCCAACCGCGAAAGCCGCAATCAATGCACCTTCCAGAAGCCTATAAGGATCGTGCCGTAAAATATCGCGATCCTTGCAAGTCCCCGGCTCCGACTCGTCCGCATTCACAATAAGGTAATGTGGCAACGCCTGATCCTTCGGCATAAACGACCATTTCATGCCCGTGGGAAACCCCGCTCCTCCGCGCCCGCGCAGCCCCGACTTCTTGACCTCCTCGATAACCCAGTCGCGCCCCCGCCGAATAATCTCCGAAGTCCCCTCCCAAACCCCACGCCGCCGCGCCGCGCTAAGGTTCCAGCTTTCAAAGCCGTAGAGATTAGTGAATATGCGGTCCTTATCCTGAAGCATCAGCCGCACTCCCCCGCCATCCCAGAGAATGGATTTCCCTTTGGCCTCTCAGCCTTCCCACAAAAAAACCCTGCCCCCTTAAAGAACCTCCCTAACCCCACCGTCATGCTCGAGAATGGATTTCCCTTTGGCCTCTCAGCCTTCCCGCAAAAAAACCCTGACCACTTAAAGAACCTCTCTAACCCCACCGTCATCCCCGCGAAGGCGGGGATCCCATTTGGTCTCTTAAGGTGGCTAAATCCAACCCGATACTCTCTCTGGAAAAGGTTGATCATATTCATCCCCTCTCCTTCAGATTCCGAGGAGCCGATCCCCGCCGCCCAGTCTGCGATCCCGTCTCCGGCTTCTGTCCCGCCTCAAGCGCCTCAAGAACCCGTTCCATCGCCTGAGGCGTAAGATCCTCATAATAATCGTCGTTAATCTGAACCATCGGCGCATTCACACACGCCCCCATGCACTCAACCTCGCGCAACGTAAACTTCCCGTCGGGCGTCGTCTGGTTCAGCCCGATGCCGAGCCGGTCCTTGCACGTATTCACAATCCCGTCCGCCCCGCGCAACCAGCAAGGCGTCGTCGTGCATACTTGCACCAAATGCTCGCCCACCGGTCTCAAATTGAACATCGTATAAAAGGTCGCAACCTCATAAACGCGAACAGGCGGCATCTCCAAAAGCTCGGCCACATAATCCATCGCCTCGACCGACAACCAGTTGCCATTCTGCCGCTGGGCGAGATCGAGAAGCGGTATCACGGCGCTCGCCTTCCGCCCCTCGGGATACTTCGCGACGGTCTTCGAGGCGCGCGCCATGTTTTCGGAATTAAAGGTAAAGCTTCTGCTCATCGATCCACTTCTCCGAAAACGAGATCAAAGCTTCCGAGGATAGCAACCATATCGGCCAGCATATGCCCCCTGCAGATTTCACTGATCGCCTGCAAATGCGCAAATCCCGTCGCACGAACATGGCAGCGGTACGGCTTGTTTGTCCCATCCGCGACAAGATAAACGCCCAGTTCCCCTTTCGGCGATTCAACGGCGGTATAAGTCTCCCCTGCGGGAACATGGAACCCTTCGGAATACAGCTTGAAGTGATGGATCAAAGCCTCCATCGACTCCTTAATCTCCGCGCGTCGCGGCGGCGCAACCTTGCGATCTTCAGTAATAACAGGCCCTTCCGGCATATCTTTAAGGCACTGCTTGATGATGCGCAAAGACTCGCGCATCTCATAAAGCCTCACGAAATACCGCGCATAACAATCGCCCGTCTTGCCGACCGGAACATCGAAATCGACCCTGTCGTAAACGTCATAAGGCTGCGCCTTCCTCAAATCCCAGGCAACGCCCGAAGCCCTCAGCATCGGCCCCGAGAATCCCCAGTCAAGCGCCTGCTCTTTGGTCACAATCCCGATATCGACAGCCCTCTGCCTGAAAATCCGGTTCTGCGTCAAAAGCGTTTCAAGATCGTCGATAAATTTGGGGAACCGATCCGCCCAAGCCTCGATGTCCTCAACAAGCCCCTCGGGCAAATCCTGATGCACGCCGCCCGGCCGGAAGTAATTCGCATGAAACCGCGCCCCGCTCACGCGCTCGACAAACTCCATCAAAATCTCGCGCTGCTCAAACCCCCAAAGCGAAGGCGTCACCGCCCCGAGATCGTTGCAGAACATGGTGATGCTGAAGATATGGTTCATCACCCGCGTCAGTTCGGCAAACAGCACCCGAATGTACTGCCCCCGAAGCGGCGGCTTAATCCCAAGCAGCTTCTCGACCGCAAGAACGAACACGTGCTCCTGCCCAAGCGGCGTCACATAATCAAGACGATCAAAATACGGAAGAGACTGTAGATAAGTCTTGTGCTCGATCAGCTTCTCCGTCCCGCGATGAAGCAGCCCGATATGCGGATCGGCGCGTTCGACAACCTCGCCGTCCATCTCAAGGATCATGCGCA
>CAZLIG010000271.1:0-2320 GCA_964559415.1 uncultured Rhodospirillaceae bacterium | reverse complement strand
GCTCTCCGCCAGCGTTTCGGCCGCCTCAACCGCGCCGGGCGCCCCATCGCCGTCCGCGCCGCCATCGCCTTCGACGAGACCGCGAAAGAAGACGACCCCATCTATGGCGCAGCCCTCGGTCAAACGTGGCAATGGCTCAACGCGAACGCCATTGTCAGCAAAGGTGTAAAATGCGTTGATTTCGGCATCCACGCTCTCGACGAACTGCTGCAATCAAGGCCCGCTAACGGCGTTTACGCCCACACATTAGACGCCCCCGTCCTGCTTCCCGCGCATCTCGACGCGCTCTGTCAGACGTCACCCGAGCCCGCCACACAACCAGACGTCTCGCTATTCCTTCACGGCCCGCAACCTTTCGATGCCGACATCCAACTGTGTTGGCGCTCCGACCTCGGCGACGACACTGCGCTCTGGCCTGACATCCTTTCCCTCGCCCCGCCATCAACCATCGAATGCTTGGCCCTGCGCATCGGCGAATTCCGAAAATGGCGCGAGGTCAACCCGCAAACGCCCGCTATCGTGTGGCGCGGCCCCGACGATTCCACAACCGATCTCGACGTGCTCCGCCCGGGTGACACTATCGTCCTGCCATTATCCGCATTGCGTTCCGAGTTTTGGCATATTCCCGAAGATGCCGTCCCCGACCAAGCCGAACGCGCCTTACTCACACGCAAACGGCAAATTCTCCTTCGCATCCCTCCCTCGTCGCTCGCTGCACAATTCCCGTGGCCTGCATTCACCCAGAAGCTTGTCGCCTTCGCAAAAGACCCTGACAACGACATCCCCTCAAAAGAGGTGCCCGGCATCCTGCACCAGGCAGCTCAGGAAGAGTCCCCGTTGCGCGAAACGCTCGCTCCTTGGACAGTCGCTAGGCTACCCATCCTCAGTCTCTCCCGCTATCCAGGCGAATCGGGCTTGGTCATTGTGGCAAGTTCCGATGAGACAAACGGTCGTTGTGTCGTTGCGCCCTCTTCGGTCACTCTAGCCGTTCACCACTCTGCGGTCGAAAACGTCGTCCGTAAAGCCGTCTCGTACCTGACTTCGCTTTCCCTGTTCGCCGACGCCTTCGTCGCCGCAGCCGCTCACCACGACGACGGCAAAGCCGACGAGCGCTTTCAGGCGATGCTCTGTGGCGGCAGTCTCGAACTCGCCTGGGCACAACCGGAGACTCTCGCCAAATCAGACCGCCCCTATTCCCCCACCTCGTGGGAAAAAGCTGGCCTCCCGCGAAACTTTCGCCACGAGGCCGGGACCGCAGGCGTCCCGTCTGTATCCGACCTTGCCACTCACCTCGTTGAGTCTCACCACGGATATGCCCGACCGTTCTTTCCGCCGTGCGCGGAACTTGCGCCCGCCGCAAACATCGCCGCCGCCGAACGGTTCTGGACGCTCACCCGACAGTACGGCTGGTGGGGGTTGGCTTATCTCGAATCCATCCTGCGCCTCGCCGACTGGCAGGCCAGCTCAAACCCGGAGCAAATTTCATGATGCCGCACACACTTCAACTTACAGGCCTTGACGGTGCCAACCCTCTCGGCTTCCTCGCCGCCCTCGGGGCCTTGCGTACCGCCACGCGCCTATCCTCCCACCCCGTGAGAATGGCATGGCAGCCGCTCAAGAATTCGTGGTATCCAGTCCTACAGGGCGAGGATGATTTTTTCGCATCTCAAGCTGCGCTGGCCGCCGTATTCCACGATATCCTCAAGAAGGCAAACCCCGCATTCGGCATCGCTGACAATCCGCAAATGCCCATCGCTGATTTCAAAGCGAAGGCAGAGGAGGCGCGAGATAAATGGTTGGCCAACATCGACACCGGCTATGCGGCATTCATCGCCGCGTTTGGCTGTGAAAGTATTCACGACAAGAACAACGAAGGCATCAACGCCGACACCGCCTTCCGCACAATGAGTGGTGCGGGGCACCAACACTTCTTGAGATTCATACATGAGCTCGTCTGCAACACAAGCGAAGCACATCTGCACGAGGCCCTGTTCGGCCCTTGGCGGTACAACGACACACAGTTCTCGATGCGCTGGGCACCGGAGGACGACCGCCGTTATGCCCTATGATGGGATAATCCCAGCGGCGATCCAGCCCGCAATGTGCGCGGCGCAAACCGCCTTGCCATCGAAGGGTTACCGTTCCATTCCACAATGCCCGTTTCCCAAACAAAACTTGAGACCATCGGCTTCACAAAGTCCATTTGGTCATGGCCTCTTTGGGACATCTTCGCATCTCTTGATGTCTGCTATTCCCTCCTTTCTCTTCTTGAAATCCAGACATCCAAGCCTGACACGGGAAAACTCCGTCCATTGAGCAT
>CAZLIG010000270.1:0-2329 GCA_964559415.1 uncultured Rhodospirillaceae bacterium | reverse complement strand
TTGCGGTTACTGTAATTTGGCTAGAGCAACATGGGTGTTATCGAATTGCTTTGGGAGAGACAAATGGGATTTCCGCCTTCGCGGGGATGACGGGGGTGGTTTATGTGGGGGCAATGGTGATGTCCAGGCCGATGTCGAGGATGGGGGCGCTGTGGGTGATCCAGCCTATGGAGATTACATCGACGCCTGAGGCGGCGATTGCGGCGACGGTTTGTAATGTGACGCCGCCGGAGGCCTCCGTTACTATTCTTCCTCCAACTTTTTGAACTGCCTGCCGAAGGACTTCGGGGGGCATATTGTCGAGGAGTACGACATCGAGGGGGTAGTCGGGCAGGAGAGCGAGGACTTCGTCGAGCTGAGCGAGTGTATCGACTTCGATTTCTATTTTCAAAAGATGACCGGCGGCTTTGCGGGCGCGCTCAACGGCGGGGCGGATGCCTCCGGCTACTGCTATGTGGTTGTCCTTTATCAGGATAGCATCATCTAGGCCGAAGCGGTGGTTGCTGCCGCCTCCGGCGCGGACGGCGTACTTTTCGACGATGCGGAGACCGGGGTTTGTTTTTCGGGTGCAGGCGATGCGGGCTTTGTGGGGCTTTACGGCTTCGACCAGTTTATGCGTTTCGGTTGCTATTCCGCTGAGATGGCAAAGGAAGTTTAGGGCTACGCGTTCGGCGGAAAGGAGGCTGCGGGCGGAGCCTTCGACGGTTGCGAGGCAGTCGCCGGGTTTTACGAGATCGCCGTCTTTTTTCAGGGGGGCGAAGGCGACTTTGGAGTCGATGGATTGGAAGGCGAGACGGGCGAGGTCCAGACCTGCGACTATGCCTTCTTTTCTGGCGTTGAATGCGGCGCGGCTTGTCGTTCCGGGGGGAATGATTGCGTCGGTCGTGATGTCGCCTGCGCGGCCAAGGTCTTCGCGCAGCGCCAGTTCGATCAGGGGCAAGAGGAGCGTTTCGGGCAAGGGAGATAAGCTCATGTTAAATCCTCCAGATCGGAAAGGCGGATGCGGGAATGTTCGGCTACAGCGTTGGTCTGCGGGAAGTCGCTTCGGTAATGCGAGCCTCGGCTTTCGTTCCGCTTGAGGGCGGAGTGCGCGATCATCAGGCCGACGAGAGCCATGTCGGATTTTTGGGCTAAGGGAAGAAGGGTATCTATCGCATGGGACAGGCCAGCGGAGTCCCGGATAACGCCGACGTCATCGGACATTAGGGAGCGGATTGTTGCTATTGTGCTTTTTGTTCCCGTGCCTTTAGCGCGGGAGCGGAATTCTTTTGTTGGGGCGGCGGGGTGTTCCGTGTTTTTGATATCTTGGGCTACGCGCCAACCGAAGCTTGCGGCTTCGAGAAGAGAATTGCTGGCGAGGCGGTTTGCGCCATGCAAGCCGGTGCAGGCAACTTCGCCGCAAGCCCAGAGGCCGTTAATGTTTGTGCGGCCACGGGCATCGGTGATGACGCCGCCCATGTGGTAGTGCGCTGCGGGGCGGACGGGGATCGGCATTGTGGCGGGGTCGATTCCGGCGGAGGTGCAAATGGCGTAGATGGTCGGGAAGCTTTGCTTAAACTTTTCGCCGAAATGGCGGGCATCGAGGAACACGCGGTGGCCTGTCCTGATTTGCTCCCATAGGGCGCGCGCTACGATATCGCGCGGTTGCAGTTCGTCGGTGAAACGTTCTCCTTTTTCGGTGATGAGTAATGCGCCTTCGCCGCGCAGGGCTTCGCTTGCCAATGGCATCGGGTCGCGGCCTAGATCGAAGGCTGTCGGGTGGAACTGGAGAAACTCCAAGTCGCCCAGAGTTGCTCCGGCTCTAGCGGCGATAACAAGGCCTCCGCCCCAATTTTCGTGCGGGACTGTTGTGTCGCGCCAGAGGGCTGCGGCTCCTCCTGTTGCAAGGATTACGCAGGTGGTTGGGATATAGGATTCTTTTTCATCCTTGCGGATAACGACACCTGCGATTGCGCCGTCGTCGGTGAAGAGATCGACAGCATGGGCGTTTTCGATGATTTCGATTGAGGGCGTTTGGCGGGCGGCTTTGATGAGCGCCTGCATGACGGCGAGGCCGGTTGCGTCTTTCGCGTGGACGATGCGGTGTTTGCCGTGCGCGGCTTCGAGGCCGAAGGCGAGATTTCCTTTTTCGTCACGGTCGAAAGCAACGCCGAAGTTTGTAAGGCGGTCGATGACGGCGCGGGCGTCGTGCATTGTTTGGCGGACAATAGATTCATTGTTGAGTCCGTTGCCGGCGGCGAGAGTGTCTTTCACTTGGGATTCGGGATCGTCGCTTTCGCCGATGGCGGCTGCTATTCCGCCTTGTGCCCATGCGCTGCTGCAACCTTCT
>CAZLIG010000269.1:0-2335 GCA_964559415.1 uncultured Rhodospirillaceae bacterium | reverse complement strand
AAAGGGCAAAAGTAATTATCGGAAAAAGTGTTAACGCTCAAGACGCTCTCTTTGCGCCCCGAGCTTAAGCACTTAGTATTTATAGGAGATGGTAGACCAGATGCGGTAGCGCTGCTTGGTGCCGTCTATGTCGTATCCGGAAGCCGAGAGGCCGGGGTTAGGCCCCACCTGATGCGCAAAGCTTGCGCTCAAGTCCACAGGGCCGAGGGACATTGACACGCCTGCACCGACGTCGTGGAGGACATAGCTATAGGGGCCAGTCTCGCCAACCCACGGATCGACGCTCTTCCAGATGCCGCCGAAATCATAAAAGGCAAAGGGCCTGACACCGGAATCGAGCGTATATCCAACGTCTCCATTGATCATAAAGCCTGTGTCGCCCGAGGCTTCGCCGCTGCCGAACGCTCGCAGCCCAGTTGCGCCTCCCAAGGAAAATTGTTCAACAGAGTCGAGGTTGTTGAGAGCAAACTGGCCTCTGGCGGATACGCGAAAATCAATTTTTTGGTTGTCGCCATACTTGCCCGACCACGACCCCTCGCCTTCGAGCTTTGAGAAGAGTCCGTTTGTCTTGGCGCTCGCTTGATCCTGGATGTAGGCATCGTTATGGCCGGTGAGGTCCATCGATCCAATTGTGCTCGAGAGGCTAACCTTTAGGAGATGGTTGTTCTCAAGAGCACGGAAAGCCATCGCCTTGAGACGCCCACTATATTCAGCTTTTTCGTTCGTGCGCTGTGTTTCCGATATTCTATCAACCATATAGCGCATCACGTAGTCGGCTCGCAGGTCGACCATCGTCACTTTGTCGGTGAAGAGGGGCTTTATAACGCCCTGCCCTGATTCCAGAACTTCGCCATTCATTGCCGTTTTTAAACGCGTGGCCGCAACTTCGTGGTAATGGAGGCCGGAAGCCCAGATATTAAACCTTACACCGAGTTCGCCCACCGGGACGTTGTATTCCGCACGTAGAAAATACATCCCGTCTTCATAATCGCCGTTTCCAATGTCGGCTGTTCTCATTCCGATGAAGCCAAGTTCGTCGCCTGGGAAAAAGTCCCGCACAGAAGCGGCTCCGACAAGCCTGTCGCGACCAAATGCCCAGCCGCCTTCGTTGTCATACTGGATCAGCGCAGACGGTTCCCTTTCGGCGACGGCTTTTACGACCACCTTCAAGTCCATATGGGTCTCGTCAATCGGCACAATAGACGTGCGCAGATGCACATCGCCAAGGCGCAGGCGGCTTTTTATTTTGTTGTCCAGCTCATTGAGATCGAGAATTTTTTCCTGATAGAACGTTCGCGATGCTTCGCGCTGGATGTCGTCGAGGACAGATTTGCGCACATCACCTTCGGCAGTCACCGTCACATTGCGCACCGCGATCTCAGTAACGGTAACAATGACCCAGCTTTGCTTGTCCTCTTTAGGGTTCGCAACGACCTTAAATTTGGTGTGCAACAGCTTCTTATTCTTTAATCCCAAGTCCCAGATCTGCTGCCGGACGCTCGCCAAGTCTTGCGAGGTTATTTTGTTTTGGTTGAAGGCTCTGTCACGGATGAGGGTCGTAATTTCGTCCTTAAGAATGGCGGAGGAGACGACAATTTTCGCGATGGGAGCGGCCAGAGAATCCTCCGGAGGAAGTTCGACAATAGGATCCTCGATTAAGCGCTTTTTTTGAGGCGAGCCGCCTCGTTCGGATGGCGTTGCCGCCGCAGGCTTTTTTTTCTGCTGAATAGATGGGAGTGTTTTTTCTAGCTCTCGGCTAACGCTGCCTGAATTCATACTCTGAGCATAGGCGCCTTGAGCGCTAACAGCTGTCAACACCACTACAAGTGCAGCATTACCGATCTTTTTCATTCCACACCGGCCTTCCGAATCACACTATGCCTCCGATGCTCAACTTGCGTTGATGTCGTTAATTCTTTGTAAACTTACGGATGTGGAAAGAGAAAATCGAAGAAAAACAATAGAATTAAATACCACAAAGATCGAGCGAAGGCGTCGGAATGACGAGTTGAGTGCCGGTAGTATCCAGAGGCGAATTGAAGCCCCCCGAGATCGATATCCCTTCGTTCGCGCAAGACGCGCAAGCAAACCCGGCAAGGGGGGCAAAGCTTCTGATGGCCCCCCTAATAAATGCTCCGACTGTGGTTTGTCCGCTTGCTGAATTGGGCGCGACTGTTAGCAGGCCATCGACGTAGGTGATGATGTAGTTACTCAGTCCCGTTCCCTGGGCGTCACTTATCACGATCGGATGATCGCCCACTGCGGCCATTATTCCTACGCCTGTGCTACTGAGTCTTACACTTGAAACGGCATCGGCGTTCACTAATCCACTTGA
>CAZLIG010000268.1:1097-2353 GCA_964559415.1 uncultured Rhodospirillaceae bacterium | reverse complement strand
GAAGGAATGCCCCTTTCCGAAATGCGTAAGCCGACGGTCGCTGCCGGAATCAGGGAGCGGTGGCAAGCCGCGAAAGCAAGACGACAAGCAAAGCGCGGAGACCGACCGCTGGTTGAAGTGCTTGCTGGCATGGCGTACGAACAGGATGAGCGGGCGGCTTGCCTGATCTGTCAACTCTGAGGGAACTATGGTATACGAAAATACAACGTGGACGGTCGAACACCTTTTGGCACTGTACCGGGATAAACGCATCGACCTCTGCCCGCCATACCAAAGAAACGATGTGTGGACCACAAAAGCGCAGAAGCGACTTATCGAGACAATGTTAGCTGGCTGGCCACTACCAACTTTCTTTCTCCTCAAGCGCTGTGATGCATTTGAGATGGTCGACGGGCAGCAGCGGACCAGAGCAATCTTGGAGTTCCTGCATGACTGCGATACTAGGGGCCTGAGCGCAACAGGCATCTTGGAGTACCGACTCAGCATCACAGTCATTGACGGACTCGACCCAACAACGGAGCATATCGAGACCTATTATGCTTTGGTCAATTCGGCGGGCGTGCATCTGAACCGCCCTGAGCTAAGCAAGGCTAGATACTACGACACCCGCTTTCTGTCACTAGTGCAGCGCATTGCGAGATCAGACAGTATAGCTCGCTTAAGACTCTTCAATGAGTCAGGGATCGACCGGATGGTCGACGTGGACTTCGTGGCGGAGTTGCTCACTGGGTTGCTTTATGGCATCACGGACAAAAAGCTGTCCGTCGACGCTGTCTTCAATAGCGACATCAATGAAGCGACTGAGAAAGGGCTAGAGGGTGAGTTCCAGAAGGTTGTTAATATCTTCGCCTCGTTGAACGATATCTACCCTTTGCGTAGCACCCGCTACCGCCAGAAAAATGACTTCTATACTCTTTTTCTCTTGTTCCGCAGTCTGACCGATTTCGACATCTCCGTTCCGCAATGCCTATACCGAGTCCTGTTGGCACTCGGGCCTCAGATATCGCCGTCACAGGACCGCTGTGACACCCTACAGAACTACGCGGTCGCCTGCGTGACCCAGTCCAACGGCAAGGCTGCACGCGAAACTCGCGAGACAATTCTTCGGAATCTGCTGATGAATGAAAGCTTGAAGCCGACGGTGGAACAAGAGGATGTTCTTGATCTGTACGGTCTGGGGCCAGAGAGCTTGGTCAAATGTGGCCCATTTCTCACGTTAGGATCAAGCGCACTTGAGTCGGCGACACCTAGGGAGT
>CAZLIG010000268.1:455-1079 GCA_964559415.1 uncultured Rhodospirillaceae bacterium | reverse complement strand
ATTGCTCATGCAGTACGCATTCGACCACGGCATAACCCTTGATCGTCGAGACCATCTGCGGAACATCGTGCATGTTGCTGGTTGCGACGTTGAACTCGCCCCGCTTGAGGAAGGTCCCCCCGGTGGCAAGGGCGGAAACTCATTCGTGTTTCGCATTACGGACGAGGATTCACAGGATCTGGGCGTGATCAAGATATCCGCCTATCATAACGGACTTAGAAGTCCCCGAGACGTGAAGCGCCGGCAGCGCTTCGAGCGAGAGATTGAAGCCCTGAAACTGGCGAAGTCCAGGGGAATGTCAGACACCGTAGTCGACATCCTGTCCGATGGCGAGTTGACGATTTCCCGAAGTGTATTCAGGTATTTCGTGATGCCCAAGGCCAATGGCAGTCTTGCTGACTTGCTGGTGAATGAGGAGTTGAGTCTCGCCAACAAGCTTCTTCTCTGCCACAACATCCTTGAAGCGATCAATGGCCTGCATGAGGTCGGAATATACCACCGGGACATCAAGCCCGGCAATTTCATGATGTTTGATTCAACTGTTAGGGCTGGAGATTTGGGTCTCTGTGCGTATCGCGATGAAGACGAGAGTGTATTGGACAAAAAGGAACGAAGAATCGGGCC
>CAZLIG010000268.1:0-445 GCA_964559415.1 uncultured Rhodospirillaceae bacterium | reverse complement strand
GAAGCAATTAACCGGTACTGTGCGTCTGAAAGGAGCCGTCTGTTTGGCGCACTGTGCCGTATGGATAGAGCTTCTGATGTCTTCCAGTTGGGCCAGTTGTTCTGGTTCATTTTGCAGGGGGATGTGCCAGTTGGTCAACTCACACGCGCTGATCTGACAAGCGTACCGGACGGGTGTCTCTTCGACGACGTAATCGAGCCCATGTTGAGGTTCGACCGACACAGTAGAGCCACATATCCTGCGGTTGCGGGTGTGCTTAAGGAACTTGCGCAACCATGAGCACGAATTGGATACGTTTCCTTCGTCAGTACGGGCCTATTGCCCGTAACGATAATATGTACGACGAGACCATCCAGCGGACGGCTCGTCGCAACGGAATTACCCCGATATTGTTCGACCATCCAGCTCTGCCGGGTGTCATATGCTCGTTTGACCGAACCACCAC
>CAZLIG010000267.1:1416-2366 GCA_964559415.1 uncultured Rhodospirillaceae bacterium | reverse complement strand
CAAAGGCGAGAAAGGCAGCCCCGTTGTTTTCGCCGACCGCATTCATCGGACGGAAACGAACGACAACGGCGAAGAGACCGAACGCGAAATTCCGTTCCTCAAAGGCTACACGGTTTTCAATTGCGAACAGATCGACGGCCTTCCGGCACACTTCACAGCGCCAGCAAATCCTGTTCTCGATCCCGTTAAGCGCATCGAAAATGCCGAACGCTTCTTCTCCGGCATCAAAGCCGACATCCGCTACGGCGGAAATCGGGCCTATTACTCGATCCACGATGACTATATCCAAATGCCTCCGTTCGAGACCTTCCAAGACGCCGAAAGCTTCTATGCGACAATGGCGCACGAGACCACGCACTGGACCCGCCATGAATCCCGCCTCAACCGCGAATTCGGACGCAAACGCTGGGGCGACGAAGGCTATGCCGCCGAAGAACTCGTGGCCGAACTCGGCAGCGCCTTTCTCTCAGCCGACCTCGGTCTTACGCCGGAGCCGCGTGCTGATCACGCCAGCTATATCGGGAATTGGCTTTCCGTTCTGAAGAACGACAGGCGCGCCATTTTCACCGCAGCCGCCCATGCCGAAAAGGCGTGCGGATTCTTGCACGCTCTGCAACCCGAAGCCATTCGGGAGGAAGCCGCGTAAGCGGCTTTCTTTGGCTGAGGCTTGAATTCTGTATGGCATCCCATACAGGATGAAACTGGGCGCTGGAAAATAAGCATTTTTCCTAAAAAATGGGGGATCACCGACTGAATAACCCACTAATCATTGGAGCGTGTACATTGCCTTAGCAAACGATTTGAGGTTGCTATATATTGAGGGTTTACGATGAGCATATGACTTCCCAACTTGATAAATCACCTATTTTTTCTTTTATTAGGTTCGACGCTTAATGAAAGCAGGTATCAATTCTCAAATTTCAAGCGATATCGAAGCTGATCTCTGGAAA
>CAZLIG010000267.1:0-1406 GCA_964559415.1 uncultured Rhodospirillaceae bacterium | reverse complement strand
GATGACATAGAAGAAATTGAAAGTAGACGCCTTTGCTATAGGTGTGTGGGTGAGCCATTTCTGCGCGACGAAATCAAAGAAAGCGGAACTGGTGGCCACTGCCATTACTGCGGCAAAAAAGGAAAGAGCTACACCATAGAAGAGGTAGCAAATCGTATTGAAACTGCTTTTGAGCAGCATTTTAATTGTACGCCTACAGAACCTTCTGGCCTTGAGTATGCGATGCTTAAAGAGGGCGGCTATTGGGAACGCGAGGGTGAATCCATAATCGATGCGATTGGTATGGCTGCCGAATTGGATGAGGAGCCTGCGACGGATATCCAAAAGGTTTTAGAAGAACGCCATGCGGACCTAGAAATGGCTCAGATGGGGGAGGAATGTCCGTTTGATAGCGAATCCTGCTATGCGAGAAAAGAGCCGGACACTGGGGAATTTGGAAGCAACTGGTTTGCTTTTGATCGCGACATAAAAACGGAGACACGCTTTTTCAGCGCATCAGCCGAGGCTGCGCTTGGGGCCGTTTTTGAAGGGCTGTCTGAGCATTTAACTCAAGATGAAAAACCAGTTGTCGTTATTGCCGGACCGGGGATGGAACTCTGCTCACTGTTTCGTGCGCGGGTATTTCAATCTGATAATGCGCTTAGAGAAGCGATAAAGCGGCCCGATGTGGAAATAGGGCCGCCGCCTCCTAGTTTGGCCAAAGCAGGTCGGATGAATGCAAGAGGTATCTCGGTGTTCTACGGAGCGACTGATTCCGCGCTGGCGCTTGCGGAGGTTCGACCGCCCGTCGGAGCCCGAGTACTGATTGGGCGTTTTGAGTTGATCAGATCTGTGCGTTTGCTTGACGTGGACGCTCTGCGTTCAATTTATGTTAAAGGTAGCATCTTTGATCCGAAATACATTTCTCGCTTGGAGCGCGCCAAGTTCCTAGAAATACTTAGCCACCGGATTACCCAACCCGTAATGCCCGACGACGAGCACGTTGATTATTTAGTCACGCAGGTGATCGCTGACTATTTGGCAGATCGGGCAAGTTTAGATGGAATTATATATCCTTCGAGCCAGTGTAAGGCAGGAAACGCGAATGTAGTTCTGTTTCACAAAGCTTCCAAAATCGAGAAGCTAGACTTGCCCCCTGACACGGAGATAAATGCACAAACATATAGCTCTTCGGAGGATGGTTGCGAACCTGATTACTGGGTATGGGAGGAGGTTCTGCCTCCAGACCTTGCGAAAGAGGATGAAAAAAGCGCCTTTCCATTCTTCTCATCACCGATAGCATTCGGTTCGAATGGTGAACATAAGCCGACTCTTCGACTAGATGTTGGAAGTGTGAGGGTACACCATGTCGAGAGTGTGACTTTTGCTGCCGACGTTCACACAGTTCATCGTCATCGATCCGAGAA
>CAZLIG010000266.1:0-2367 GCA_964559415.1 uncultured Rhodospirillaceae bacterium | reverse complement strand
CTGTTGCACTTCAAGTGTATCTACCTCCCGGCTTTCGCCGGGGTGACGAGGGGGACGATGGGGTGAGGAATTGGAGGCGGGGGGGCGGACCTACCACCTCACCCTCCCATCGCTTTGCGATGGGTCCCGCCCTCTCCCCCACTTCGTGGCGGAGAGGGTGTTTGCTATCTATCTGCCGGTTCGGGCGTAGGCGCCTCGGGCGCGGAGGTTGGTGCGGTAGGCGTCCATGTCCTTTATCGGTTTGCGGGCTACGCCGGAGTTCATGGCGGCTTGGGCGACGGCTATGGACACCTTTTCTATTAAGCGGGGATCGAAGGGGGTGGGGATTAGGTAGCCGGGGCCGTATTGGAGTTTTCTGCCATTGTAGGCGGCTTCGACTTCGGGGGGGACGGGTTCGCGGGCGAGTTCGGCCAGGGCGTGGGCTGCTGCTAGTTTCATCTCGTCGTTGATCTTCGCGGCTCTTACGTCCAGCGCGCCACGGAAGATGTAGGGGAAGCCGAGGACGTTGTTGATCTGGTTGGGGTAGTCCGAGCGGCCTGTGGCTACTATTGCATCGGGGCGGGCGGCGCAGGCTTCCTCGGGCGTGATTTCGGGGTCGGGGTTGGCCATTGCGAAGATGATGGGCTTGGGGGCCATTTGCTTGACCATGTCTTGCGTGAGCGCGCCCTTTGCGGAGAGGCCGAGGAAAGCATCTGCGCCCTTGAGGGCTTCGGCCAATGTGCGGGCGGAGGTTTCGACCGCGTGGGCTTCCTTCCACTCGTTCATGTTGGCGGTGCGGCCTTTGTAGATGACGCCTTTCGTGTCGCAGATTGTCACGTTGTTGTGCGGGACGCCGAGGGCTTTGAACAGGTTCACACACGCGAGGGCTGCGGCCCCTGCCCCGTTGACGACCATCTTGACGTTCTTGATGTCGCGGCCTGTGACGGCGAGGGCGTTGATGAGGCCTGCGGAGGCGATGATGGCGGTGCCGTGCTGGTCGTCGTGGAAGACGGGGATGTCCATGATCTCGCGGAGCTTCTTTTCGATGATGAAGCACTCGGGGGCTTTGATGTCCTCGAGGTTTATTCCGCCGAACGAGGGGCCTAGGAAGCGGACGCAGTTGATGAACTCTTCGATGTTTTTCGTGTCGACTTCGAGGTCGATGCTGTCGACGTCGGCGAAGCGTTTGAAAAGGACCGCCTTGCCTTCCATGACGGGTTTGGAGGCGAGAGCGCCGAGGTCGCCTAGGCCCAAGACTGCGGTGCCGTTGGAGATGACGGCGACGATGTTGCCGCGCGCGGTGTAGAGGTACGAGTCATCGGGGTTTTTTTCGATGCGGAGACAGGGGACGGCGACGCCGGGGGTGTAGGCGAGCGAGAGGTCGCGCGCGGTCGCCATCGGCTTGGTGGGGACGATTTCGATTTTGCCGGGGCGGCCTTGGGCGTGGAAGGCTAGGGCTTCTTCGTCGGTGATGCGGGTTTTTGGTGAGGTCATGGGTGGAAAGCTCGGTTGTGGGTATGGGGTTGGGTGGAAAATAAGTGGGTGGGACTATAGCGGAAAGTGATTGGGGGGACAAAGGGATTGGTTGTGGCGGTGCGGGAGGGTTAATGCGGTGCGGCGCAATGCATCACTAATTTTTATTGAAGAACGTTTGTAGCTCGGTACAATCTTACATGGCAAAGAACATAAACTCCTCGCTAAATCTATCAAAAGGATCAACCGCTTTTGTTATATCGGTTTCCACTGCCAGTGCGGTGCTGATACTGTTTTTAACCATCCGATTGCTTTGTGGTGGATTTGAATCCGCAACTACCAATGCTTGGACAACTAAGCTTGAGCATTCGGTTCAATTTCTGACTGTCGCCTTCCTGGCCTGTTGGCTATTTGCGTTTATCTTTTCTTTAGTGCCTTTTTTGATTGGACTCTTCATTGCACGATCAGCGAATATCTCCTCCCCAATTTTTTTCATTGTCGGTGCAGCACTCACGGGGGCCCTGTTGGCTCCAGTCGTTGCCGTGATTCCTAATTTTGGATTCAATGTGCAGGAAGAATTAGATGATTCTGTTTGGAATCAGTTTATTCATCTTCTTCCGCTTTTTGTTGCCTGCGGAGGAGCAGCCGGCTTTGCTTGCTGGAAGGTTTTGAAGAGTCCGGAGCCTGACAAATAAACATAGTGAGGATGGGACGGGCGCTTATTCCGTGCGGACGCGCGGCGCTGGATTCCGGCTTTTGCCGGAATGACGATGACTTTTGGTTATGGAACTCCCCTCACCTGTTTCAGCCTTGGCCTTGATGCGGACGTGTATTTTCGGCGTCAGCTCCGAATGGATTGGGTCTTATGCCGCGCGGACGCGCGGCGCTGGATTCCGGCTTTCGCCGGAATGACGA
>CAZLIG010000265.1:0-2391 GCA_964559415.1 uncultured Rhodospirillaceae bacterium | reverse complement strand
GAGCGCGTTGTTCTTCAAGCGGCCCGATTTGGCCCATGTATGCGCGATGAGCGCCATAAGCTGGTCGCCGTCGATGCGGTTGCCGTTTTCGTCGGCCATGATGAGGCGGTCGGCGTCGCCGTCGAGGGCGATGCCGAGATCGGCTTGGTGGACCAAAACCGCTTCCTGAACCGACTGCGGATAGATCGCGCCGCATTTGTCATTGATGTTGCGTCCATCCGGCGTGATGGCGATGGGGATGACTTCGGCACCCAATTCGCGCAGAACCGTGGGGGCGACTTTGTACGCTGCACCGTTTGCGCAATCGACGACGACGCGAAGGCCGTCAAGCTTGCCGCCGGGGAAAGTTGCTTTGATATATTCGACGTAACGTCCGGGGGCATCTTCGAGGCGGCTTGCGCGGCCAAGGTCTTCGGCGGCAGCGTGGTCGGTCGTTAAATCTCCATCCATGCGGGTCTCGATCTGCATTTCGAGATCGTCGGAGAGCTTGTTGCCGTCGGGGCCGAACAGCTTGATGCCGTTATCCTGATACGGGTTGTGCGAGGCCGAGATCATCACGCCCAAGTCCGCGCGCAGGCTGCGGGTGAGCATCGACACAGCCGGGGTGGGGAGGGGGCTTAGCAATATCACGTCCATTCCCTTGGCGATAAAGCCAGCGGTGAGGGCGGGTTCGAGCATATAGCCTGATAGGCGCGTGTCTTTGCCGATCACGACGCGGTGGCGGTAGTCGCCCCGCTTGAAAAGGCCTGCTGCTGCCATGGCTACGCGTAAGGCGGTTTCGGCGGTCATCGGCTCCGTGTTTGCACGGCCTCTGATGCCGTCTGTTCCAAAATATTTGCGAGTCATTTGTATCCTTTGGGATATTCAATGCGATAAAGAAGATAGTCCGAGGCTTCGTAAATCTCAACCGGCACCAGCCAGCTCGGGGGGGCCTTGTCGATCAGCTTTTCAACCAATGTGCGATCTTCACCGGAATGCCTGAAGCGGAGAAGGCCGTCCTCGCCTTCAACCAAAACCATTTTTTTGTTTGTGCCAAAGTAGAACCTCGGGACGTTCTTGCATATTAAAACGAGGTCTGCACCCCATTTTTTTGCAGCTTTTATCGAGGCTTGGTCGCTCGTTGAGCTGAAAAAAGCGTAGGCGTCCTGATTTCCCGGTACGTTGAAATTGCCAGCTACAACCTTGTGCGACGTGTGAAATAATATTTCGGGTCCGGGGTTTCCGTTGCTCATGATCGTTTTCGGGGTCGCGCCCAAATTGTCGGGATCGTTCAGGGTCCGAATGGCGGAGGCCAAATCGCACGACGTCGCACTTACGGCGGAGAGGGGCGACGATTGAGGCGTAGTTCCCATCACCTGCGCTGAATGGGTTATGGAGGCCGATAGCGGGCCTAGCATAAGGAACAGGGTGGTTTGCGCCATGACCGCCGTGATTTCCTGCGGCCTCTTCTTTAACCGGTCTGCCCAGAGCGTCAGCAGGTAGGTCAGCGGGACCACGGAAAACAGATTCATGAACTTTCCGACGCGCATTTGCCAGAAAACTGTCATGGCTATCGCAACCAAAAGAAATACACCTTGGGCGATCCAGGCCCAGCGGGTTCCGTTTTTTGTTTTTCTTGCCGCGTAGGCACAAATCCCCAGCGCCACCAATGAGAGCGACAGCAATTGGACAAAGTTGCCCAAGGCAGGCCAGACCGTTCTTGGCGCGAGGCGATTGAACCGCATCGAGGTTATGAGCGGCTGCGCTTCGTTGATGTTATCCAGCGCAACCGTCGCGTCGAAGGTGTTGTAGTCGGCAAAAGCGCCTTGCAAAGCGGACGGGACGAAGGTGAAAAAGGCAAGCGCTGCCGTTGTCGCAAGAATACCGCCCAGAGCGAGGCGTGCGATTTTTAGGTGCAGGAACCTTCCGAATGCCCACTCTAAGACAAAGACGCTTCCGCACAGCGCGGCGAAGATCGCATAGGCAGGGGAGAACCACGAAACCGCACGGCTGGAAAACTCGGAGGCGGGCAACGCGATGGGGATGAGGGCGGTTGTGAAAATTGCAAGGCTCAGGCCAAAGACGGCGGCGTCCCGGCGAATGGCTTCTTCTTGTAACGCCGCAGTTATGCCAAGTAGGGCCATAAACAAGAGGACCCACGGCATGATTTCCGCGCCGATCCAGAAGCCACACGCAAAGGCTGCTGCAGAGAGAACGGCGAAAAGCGTGCCTTTGTCATTCGTCAGAATGCGGGTGAGACTTAGGATGCCGAAGCCCGCGATCAAGACCTGAACGCCGTGGTGATCGACGTTGCCGGGGGCGTATGAAAGCCACAGCATCGGCGCAAACAGGAGGGACAGGACGGAGAGATTCTTGCGGAACACGTCTACGACTATTCCAACGGCGTCATCA
>CAZLIG010000264.1:0-2411 GCA_964559415.1 uncultured Rhodospirillaceae bacterium | reverse complement strand
TACGATGGAAGAAGTTATCAGCCTATTTTAACGTGAAACAACAGGCGGCTATGTCTTCTCTTTCTCTTACCGACGATCTTTTTTTCACCAAGACGGGGATGAACCGGGCGACGGTTGAACGCGCGGTCGATGATGCTCTTAGGGGGGCTGACGATGGCGAGTTGTACCTCGAGTATCGGCAATCCGAGAGCTTTAGCTGGGATGATGGGAAGCTCAAGAATGCGAGCTTTGACACCACACAGGGGTTCGGACTTAGGTCGGTTTCCGGAGAGACAACGGGGTTTGCCTTTGCGGTCGATCTTGACGAGAAGGCGATCCGGCGCGCGGCGCAAACCGTTCGGGCCGTGCAGGCCGGGCGGAGCGGAACGATGAGCGAAGCGCCTATCGGCACGAACCGTATTATTTATGGCGATGGTAATCCGCTGATTGGCAAGAGGTTCGAAGAGAAGATCAAGCTTCTTCAGCAGATTGATGCTTATGTGCGGGCAAAAGACCCTCGCGTGCATCAGGTGAGCGTGTCGCTTTCGGCCAGTTGGCAGGCGGTTCAGATCCTTCGTGCCGGAGGTTGGAGGACTGCCGATATACGGCCTCTTGTGAGGCTGAATGTGTCGGTGGTGGCGCGAGACGGCGACAGGATGGAGGTCGGCGGCACAGGAGGCGGAGGGCGGTGCGAGTATGCGCGGTGGTTCGAGCCTTCGGAGTGGCAAAATTTAGCAGACGAGGCGTTGCGGAAGGCTCTTGTAAACCTTGAGGCGGTCGAAGCTCCTGCAGGAGAGATGACGGTGGTTGTGGGGGCCGGGTGGCCTGCGGTCCTCTTGCATGAGGCGATCGGGCATGGGCTTGAGGGTGATTTCAATCGCAAAAAAACGTCGGTTTTTTCGGAGCTCATGGGGCAACAGATTGCAGCCAAGGGCGTTACGATTGTTGACGATGGGATGATCGAGAACCGTCGCGGGTCGCTCAGTATCGATGACGAGGGAACGCCTACTCAGTGTAACGTTCTGATCGAGGACGGGAGGCTTGTCGGTTATATGCATGACAGGCTTAATGCGCGGCTGATGGGCGTAAAGCCTACGGGCAATGGACGGCGCGAAAGTTTCTCGTGCCAGCCGATTCCGCGCATGACGAATACGATCATGCGGCCAGGCGGAATGACAAAGGACGAGATCATCGCTTCGGTGGAGAAGGGGATTTATGCGCCGGATTTTGGCGGCGGGCAGGTCGATATAACGTCGGGCAAGTTTGTTTTTTCGGCTAGCGAGGCCTATGAGATCGAGAACGGCAGAATTGGGCGCCCGTTAAAAGGGGCTTCGCTCGTAGGATCTGGGTTTGAGGCTCTTAAGCGGATTAGCATGATTGGTAACGACACAAAACTCGATGGCGGCGTTGGGACTTGCGGTAAGGCCGGGCAAAGCGTTCCGTGCGGGGTTGGGCAGCCGACCATAAGACTTGAGCAGATGACCGTTGGGGGCAGGGGCGGTTAGGCTCAGCTTAAGCCTTTCTTAAACGGCTAGTGCTAGGCGTTCCTTATGGCTTTTTACTGGCCTTGGGGGTGCCATGAACGTTTTCTACACGCAGTCTTTTATTGCCAACGCGATTTTGTTTTTCTCTTTAGGGATGAGCGGAGCTGCCTTTGCGCAGTCTGCCGAGAAGGCTGTTTCTGCCAATCCTCCTTGTAGCATCGTTCAGGAGTATGGGACTGCCGGAGCCTGTAGCATCGGGATTGGCGATGCCATTCGGACGACCTCGGAGACCGGCGGAGTTTGCGGGCCGCACTGTTACGATGGAGTACGCAGCGAACCGGGGAATGCCAGAATTGCCGTCGATGTCTGGAATATCTGCCGGTATATCGACAATATTTCGAATTCCACCCTTTTTGTGCCCTTCCGCTCTATGCAAGAGTGGAAGGCGTTTCGCGATTATGCGCCGACGAACAACAAGGAGCTTCTTGCGCTCGTCAACTGTACGCGTCCTTTTGCTTCGGCCCAGTGGAGGGCTCCTGTGCCGACTTACACCGGCAGCGCATGTAAAAACGCGGCCCATGGGCCTACCCCAACTTTTTACGACCGCTATTATCTGGACGCGGAAGACCGATCGAAGGACGTCGCCCCGATCTGGGTGGGGCCGGATCTTTCGTTTAGCTGCCGTTCAGGAGCGACCGAAATCAACGCGCTTGTCACTTGGAAAGGGCGTAATGCCGATGAGATGCCCATCGCGAACTGGGTTCCCACAGTCGAGTATGGACCCGACATTACACTTGTGGCTTCGGACGATTATGTGGAGGAAAATACTCCCGTCACGTTAACCTGGAAATCATCTTCCGGCGTTGCCGGTACGGTAACGACCACTACCGGGGCTTCTCCGACGCCTGCCGAGCTTGTTCTTTCGGACGGGGAGTCGGTTTCTGCCTC
>CAZLIG010000263.1:456-2434 GCA_964559415.1 uncultured Rhodospirillaceae bacterium | reverse complement strand
GTGACTGTTAATCACCGGGTCGGCGGTTCGATCCCGTCCCAGGGAGCCATTTTTTGTCGCTTGGCTTTTCGGCATCCTTCCCATAAATAAATCGACTTTTCCGGCCAACGCGGTATGGTTGGACGTTTATTGCGCATTTGAACATTCAATGAGGCAAAAATGTTGGAAGATTTAACAGCGAATTTTAGGGCGGCAAAAAAATACACGGAGTGCGGGGAATGCAAGCACGAAGCTCGGGGGTTTGGGATTTCTAGTTGCATGGGCGGGGAACAGCGCTCACTTGTAACCGTCAATACTTTAGGCAACAAAATCCAGTACAGGCATCCCGAGCTAGAAAACGATCCCGAGACGAAAAAGGAATTTCGCGATTATCCGCCTCTATGCTTCGACGTTAACATCGCCGGGGATTGCGATCTTTTCGCTAAAAGAGAGACATTCAAAGAAAAAGTAGTTTCGTCGTTGCCTCGCGCGCTTGCGCTTAAACTCTAGACCCGCAGGGGGGGGTACAGCCCCCTTTGTTCTCTTCCCTGCCCTGAATGATGTCTACCCTCACCTTTACGCGCCAGTTAACACGCCCCTTAAGGGTGGGCTTCTTAAAATTCATTTTCGACAATGCATTCGTTCGCGCCCTAAGTGCGCTTTTCTTTTTAACCGCGCGCTTCGCCACAAGATTAGAGAATTAAGTTTTTTGTGGATCAAGGAGAAGTACAAGACTTTTATCGTTTTGCATCCGCCACAAGGACAAGGAGAGATTTTTCTGTTTTCGGCTCTGTTGTGGCGTGTGAAAAAAGAAAAGCCTTACGCATTCATTGCGAAAGGCAAACCCCATATCAGGGTGGCAGGATATTTTTGGTTTGGAGGATATCAGGGAGGTCGTTTACGGTATCCCTATGCATGAAGAGATTCGCCAATACTTCGTGCAAAAATAAGCCTTTTCCGTGTTTTTCGTCAGGTCCTTTTTCATGCACGATAAGCCTTCAAAGTTCCCATTTACGCGCTTTGCCATGCGCGCCCTGCCCTCGCCCTTTGTTCAGCGGATGATCGACGCTCTTATGCGCAGAATGCGCAGCGTGCATCCGCGGCTTTTTTCTAATCTGGAGAGACTCGATGCTGCGACGGTGCTGATCGAACCGCTCGATGTGCGGCATCGGTTTGTTTTGACCTTTGGAGGCGGCGAGAGCCTGCTTGAGGTGGCGCAGGACAACGAGGCGTGCGACGCCACGATAAAAGGGAGGCTTAGCGCCCTGCTCGATATGCTCGAAGGGCGGATCGACGGGGACAAGCTGTTTTTTTCACGAGAGCTGGAAATCTCCGGAAACACGGCGGTGGTGGTGGCGTTAAGGAATACGCTCGATCGCGAGGAGATTAATCTGCTTGGTGACGCAACCTCTCTACTGGGGCCGTTTGCAGATCCGGCGCGCAAAGTTATCGTCTTGGCCGATGCGTTTGCTGAGCGGATGAGGGCTTATATTCAAGTACGGGCCCAGAACCGGAATGACGACTGCGCGGCTTTGCGGAAAGAGAATGAGGAACTTAAAGAACGGCTCGCCAAATATAACTCTCCTCGGCGCAAGCACAGGAAGGCGTCATGACGGTTTCTTATCTTGAACTGGTTTGTCCGGCAGGAACACCTGCGGCTTTGCGGGCTGCGATAGATGCGGGTGCCGACACCGTTTACTGCGGGTTTCGGAATTGCACTAATGCACGCAATTATCCGGGACTTAATTTCGATCAGGACGAGTTAATCGAGGGCGTCGCTTATGCGCATGAACGCGGGAGGAAGGTGCTTGTTGCCATTAATACCTTTCCGCGCGCAGGAGATGAGAAACCGTGGCACAAGGCGGTGGATGATGCGGCCGAGGCAAAGGCGGATGCCATCATTCTGGCCGATATCGGGGTGCTTGATTATGCGGCGAAGCATCAACCATCCTTGAGACGGCACCTGTCGGTTCAGGCTTCTGCGGCTAATGCGATGTCG
>CAZLIG010000263.1:0-446 GCA_964559415.1 uncultured Rhodospirillaceae bacterium | reverse complement strand
ATCGCGACAAATTCGATGTGAAGCGTGTGGTGTTGCCCCGCGTACTCTCGATTGAGGATGTGGCAGCTCTGATTGAGAAGACCAAGATGGAGACGGAGGTTTTCGCGTTTGGAAGCGTGGGGCCTATGTCGGAGGGGCGGTGCTTTTTATCCTCATACATGACCGGGCTTTCACCCACAACGGAGGGCGTTTGTGCGCCAGCAAGCCACGTGACCTACAAGGAAGAAGGCCGATGCATGAAGTCGTGCCTTGGGTGCGTGACGTTGAACCAGTTTGAGAAGGATGAGCCTGCACCCTACCCTACGCCCTGCAAAGGCCGGTATGTGACGCAAGGAGAGGCGCGTTACCTATTCGAGGAACCGATTGGACTTAACGCCATTGATCTCCTTCCGCAGCTGAGGGAGGCGGGTGTGACCGCGCTGAAGATTGAGGGTCGTCAAAGAAGT
>CAZLIG010000262.1:0-2449 GCA_964559415.1 uncultured Rhodospirillaceae bacterium | reverse complement strand
GCAAACGGCCTCATGCGTGGCCACGTCTTCGACTCGTCGTCCGTGCCACAATCCACCCGGCCCGCGAAAAACCGGAACGCCCGACTCCGCCGAGATCCCCGCGCCGGTGAGAATAACAACCTTTTCAAATTTCAGATCCATTTTTCCAACTCATGTGGACACGCCCCTGTGTCGTCCACGATGTCCGATTTTGCAAGCTAAAACCTAAGGGCAGATGCAGTTGGCGGGCTGCACTCCCGGATACGTCCCCCAAGTGTAAAGCAGCCAAATCATAGCCGTCACCGTGACCGCGTTCACGGTGTTTTTCGTCTTGTCGTTGAAGTCCAGTTTAAAATTGACGAGCCAAAGCAAATAGCCAAGAAGCGCCAACACGACGGCTGTGCCGAGAAACATCATGAATGTTCAAAAAACCTATTTGCAGGGGAAGGAGTCGTGAAGAGCGTCGACAGCGGCAACATACTGATCGTCCTGCATCCGGTTCGGATTGGCATTGACCCATTTGACGTAAGCTTGCCTCAGCGTCTCGGCCGACCACGCCTGATCATGGCAGAACGAGAACGGCTTAAGCGTCAGCTTCGCTTTTGTCAGAGCGGCTTTATGCTGGGTTTGAAACGCCCCCATAAAATCCATGCCATCGGCTACGCCGCCCAGATAGGCGGTACAGCGCATGACAAAGGTTCTGTCTTCCGACGTGCAAGCCTCAGCAAGCGTCTGAGCCGTGCGTGCCGGAGGGATCGATTGTGCCAAAGCGGAACCCAAATACATAAGAGAGAGACCTGCAACGAAGAGATACGGACGCATAGCTGATCCTCCTTTAAGGTGGGACGAAGGAGTGTCGAGGACCGACACAAACGAGGCTTAACTAGAGTCTTCCCTTGCGCGTTGCGTCCATAATGTATCCGGTAGCAGCGCCTGCGCCTGCGCCCAGAACGGTACCGCACCAGATGCAGCCGCCGGTAATCGCAGTGCCAACAGCGCCGACGCCCGCGCCAATGCCTGCGCCGCTAAGCGTGCGTTGTTGTGTGGTAGTCATATCGGCACATCCAACCAATGCCAGTGAGGCCAGCATGACAATCAAAACGGGCGTATGGTTCATGACAACCCCCTTTTGATGGACGACGATTTTACAGATAAAGCCGCAACGCGGGCCAAGCTCAAAAAAACTTGAACGACTATAAAGAAATAACTACTACCTATGAGCGGTATCTTACACTGATCGATACATTCGTTCAAGCTAAGAGTCTCCGCAACGGATAGTGAAATCACAAAACGCAATCGCGGGTCTCACGAATTTTTCTTTGAAGAAATTTCCATGCAAGCGAACCGGCAACTCTCTCTGCGGGACAATACGGACGAAACCCGCAAGCCGTGAACATCAAACTCACGCCTTGCCGAAAGATATCCTGCGAGTAAAGCGGCAGCGCGCGTGCTTCAAACGCCCGAATACATTTGGTCCTGTCATAAGTTTCATTTTCGGGAGCGTTGGCTGCATAATAGGCAAAGGCCAGTTCGTGATTGTCCGTTTCAGTAAGCCTTTTCCGAATACTGCGCAGGCGCGCGAAGCGTGAAGCTCTCTCGCGTTCCGCATAAAGCTTTAGATAAGAACAAAACATCCCATAATGCCTGAACTCGTCCGCCGCAAGGATACGGCAAATGGCTTTAAGTAAAGGCTCTTCCGTCGCAGCCGCCAGAGCGGCGTAAAACGAAATCGTCCCAATCTCGACCATGCATCGGCCAATAAGCTCTGCCGTCCGCGAGGATTGTGGAATATCGGTATTAACGCTGAACCCGCCAGCGCTGCGCGTGTAAGCGTGATTAAAATCAAAAGCCGGATCGGCAAGCGCAGCATACCTCCCAAGCGTGTCGCCATGCTGCACCTCCTCCAACCCCCATCTCTGGGCCGCTCTCCTGAAGCCGTGATCATCCGAAAACGCGTCGCACAAATACTGGCTGAATTGCAGCCCCCTATATTCAACAAGTGACGCCGCTTTGACCGTTTTCAAAATCTCGAAATCCACGCGCCTGCGCTCAAACGAATTCCACGGCAGATCGCTAATCCGCCAATGCGCCTGGCGATGCATCGCGCTGATTTTATGAAGCGGCTTCGTGATGGGGCGATGAGTTGTCGCCTTGGCTTGCGGCAAAGTCACAATCATGGCTTCAGTACGACCTTGATGCATCCGTCCTGCTTGTCGCGAAAAGTCCTATACAGGGCAGGCCCGTCATCGAGCGGCGCGCGATGTGTAATGACAAAAGTCGGATCGATGTCGCCATTAACGACGCGCTCCAAAAGCTTCGGCAAATATCGCTGAACGGGAGTCTGCGCCATCTTGAGCGTTAGGCCCCTGTTGAGAGCGGACCCAATCGGAATTTTATCGAGCAGCCCCCCATAAACCCCAACCACCGATACAATCCCAAAATTCCGGCAGCACTGAATCGCCTGCCGAAG
>CAZLIG010000261.1:0-2490 GCA_964559415.1 uncultured Rhodospirillaceae bacterium | reverse complement strand
TTTTATGATGCTGAAGGTTATTGGAGGATGATATCTAATCGCGACTTTTCCGAGAATTATCATTCTTTGCGTGGCGTGGATATGCTTAGAAGCATCTGTTGTAACGACAGAGCTTTCTTAGAAATTTTGGCTAAGCTGGAAACAAAGGTCAAGAAATGCCCAACAAGCAAAGGCTACTTAACTCTTGATGTAGCCTATCCAGAAATCACCTCCGAAGACAACCTTCTAAAAGAACAATTTGATGCGAAAAAACGCGAGTATCTTAACATCGGATAATTCAATGGACAAAAACATCAACTCTATTTCAAACCGCCTCTCTCTCAGAACTCCGCAGAAGGACTCGCTCGAAATCCTTGCCCGTATTTCCGAGATTATGTCTTTCGACAAAGACCATGATGTCGCGGCGGCGCTTGAGACCATCAAGTCCGAATTTTCGACCGTCGAGGATTTTGAGCGCGAGTTTCCTTCCCTGTGCTTCGCCATTGCAACCGGCGTTGGCAAAACGCGCCTTATGGGCGCGTTTATCGCCTATCTGCATCTCGCAAAGGGAATGAAGCACTTCTTCGTCCTGGCTCCGAACCTCACCATCTATAACAAGCTGATTGCCGATTTTACGCCGAATTCGCCCAAGTATGTTTTTCAGGGAATTGCGGAACTGGCGATCACTCCGCCCGAGATCATCACCGGCGATAACTACGAAAGTGGCCGAGGCATTCGGGGTACAGACCTTTATGGTCGTGCGGATAACATCCACATCAACATCTTCAATATTTCGAAGATTAACTCCGAGACGCGCGGCGGCGCTTCGCCCCGCATTAAACGGCTTTCGGAATACCTTGGAGAAAGCTATTTCGAGTATTTGTCAAAGCTCGATGATCTCGTTCTGCTTATGGACGAATCTCACCGCTATCGCGCTTCGGCGGGCGTAAAAGCCATTAACGAGTTGAAGCCCGTTCTTGGCCTTGAACTGACGGCCACGCCGCAGATCGAGAATGGAACAAAGGCTTTTCCATTCAAGAATGTCATTTACAGCTATCCGCTCTATAAAGCGATGGAGGACGGCTACGTGAAAGAGCCAGCCGTAGCTACGCGCGAAAACTTCAACGCCAAGAACTTTTCCGAAGAGGAGCTTGAGAAGATCAAGCTCGAAGATGCCATTTGCATCCACGAGAACGCGAAGGCGGAACTCAAGGTCTATGCGGACAACAACAATCGGCCCGTTGTGAAGCCGTTTATCCTTGTCGTTGCCCAGGATACCACTCATGCCGAAAGCCTGATGGCTATGATTAAGTCCGATGCGTTCTTTAACGGGCGCTACAAGGATAAGGTCATTACGGTTCACTCGGCCCAGCGCGGGGAAGAGAAGGACGAAACGGTTGAGCGCCTGCTTGCCGTCGAAAATCCAGCCGAGCCGACCGAGATTGTTATTCACGTCAATATGCTGAAGGAAGGCTGGGACGTCACCAACCTCTATACAATTGTTCCATTGCGCGCGGCAAATTCGCGCACACTGGTCGAGCAGTGCATTGGGCGCGGCCTTCGTCTGCCTTACGGAAAGCGCACGGGCGTTGCCGCTGTGGATCGCCTTACGATTGTGGCGCATGACCGTTTTGATGAGATTATTCGTGAAGCCAACGACCAGCATTCAATCATTCGCACCGGCATTGTGATCGGCAAGGACATTGCGGCAAAACCGAAACAGGCGTTCGAGATTAAATCGAATATCGAGCTTATAATTTCGGGGGAGGGGGGGAAGCCGGCGCAAAAGCCCTTGTTTACTGAGCAAGAACGTCCGATAGCTAAAGCCGCCTTTAATGTTATCCGGGACTTTGAGCGGTTGCCTTCCTCAAGACAGCTTTTGGAGCCGGAGGTTCAGGAAAAGATCGTCGCAAAAGTGATCGAGCAGCTTACTCCGGCTCAGGGAACTCTTGATGTCATTACGGACAAGCCAAATGTCGAAAGCATCGTGCGTAGGCAGGTCGAGGCTTATGTGCAGAACACCATCGACATTCCGCGCGTGACGGTAACGCCAGTCGGCTCGGACAGCTATGAGTTTAAGGATTTCGACCTTGAGACGAAGGACCTGCCGCGTTTGTTGCCGGTCGAAGACAAAATCCTCATCCAGCATCTTCGTACCTCCGAGCGCGAGCAAATGGATAAGGGCGAGCCTATTCAGCAGGAAGCTCGGTTGGAGGATTATATTGTCGCGGCGCTCATCGACTTTGACGATATTTCTTACGACGACCATGCCGATCTGCTCTACAAGCTCGCTGGGCAGATGGTTGCCTTCATCGGCTTGTATCTGGAACACGACATCGAGAAAACAAAGAATGTCGTTCAGTTCTACCGGGTAAAGCTGGCGGATTTCATCCATACGCAGATGAACGACCACGTGAAGCTTGGTTATTCAGATTTTCAGGCTTCCGTGACGCGCGGGTTTGAGCGGCCAAAGATGGGATCGGTTACGATTGATGCTGGAGAGAAGGTGCG
>CAZLIG010000260.1:0-2500 GCA_964559415.1 uncultured Rhodospirillaceae bacterium | reverse complement strand
AGCCATCTGGGAATCCTTCATCCCCGGCACCGAGCCCCAAGAAGGCCAACCCCGCCCCGTCCTCGGCGAATCCTACTCAGGCACCCCCACGAACGATAATGGCGCAAATCCGGCCCCAGTTGAAACACCCATAGACCCCAACGAAGCCGTTCCGCCTCCCGCTCCGGCGGCCCCCGAACCCTCCCAACCCACACCTCCCCCTTCGACAACCGGAACCGGCGGCCTCTACTGACGCCACCCGTCGAGTACTTTCGTGCCGTCATCCCGGGGCGCGCCACAGGCGCGAACCCGGGATCCAGTTTGTTTCCTGTCCCCAGTGCCACCTTCCCTGCCCCAAAGCCGACAAATTTCTAGCGGTAAATAGCGGATGGACTTCGCGTAAAATCCATCCCCTTGACCGCCGGGCTTGCGCACTAAGGCCATCGGTAACACATTGATTCAGCAAAAAAGCCCTCAAGCCGTTGCGAATAAGCTGAACAAAAACCGCCAAACACAAGCAATAGATTGAAAGTTCAGGTTTCTTTACTATATCCTCAGCATTCTCGCACACGATGCGCATCGAGTATCAAAAACCGCTCCGAAGGGAGGCACCTACGTGAATAACAACATCGGCAAAAATATCTTCCTTCTTCTGATCATCATGATACTCGCCGGAGTGCTGTTCAATATGTTCCACACGGGCGGAGGGAACGCCCCCGAACAAAGCCTAATGCCTTTCAGCGACTTCATGAAGCGTGTTGATGAAGGCAAAGTCGCCGATGTGCTAATCAAAGGCCCGTCGCTAAGCGGCCACCTCACCGAAGGCGGCGTCCCCTTCGAAACCTATATGCCCGCCAACGCGCCCGTGACCGAAAAGCTCCTGGCAAAAGGCATCACGATCAAGGCCCAACCCGAAGACCAAGGCGTCCTGACCTTCTGGGGCCTGTTGTTCAACGTCGCGCCTTATGTCCTCATCATCGGCTGGTGGATTTTCATGATGCGCCAGATGCAGTCCGGCACAGGCCGAGCCATGGGCTTTGGCCGCAGCCGCGCGCGAATGCTTAACGAAAAGACCGGAAAGGTCACGTTCGACGACGTCGCGGGCATCGATGAAGCCAAGCAAGAGCTTCAAGAAGTCGTAGACTTCCTCAAAGACCCCCAAAAGTTCCAAAAGCTCGGCGGAAAGATTCCGAAAGGCGTCCTCCTCGTAGGCCCTCCCGGAACCGGTAAAACGCTCACGGCCCGCGCTGTTGCTGGCGAAGCCGATGTGCCTTTCTTCACGATCTCCGGCTCCGACTTTGTCGAAATGTTCGTCGGCGTCGGCGCAAGCCGCGTCCGCGATATGTTCGAGCAAGGCAAAAAGAGCGCGCCCTGCATCATCTTCATCGACGAAATCGACGCGGTCGGACGCCATCGCGGCGCAGGCCTCGGCGGCGGCAACGACGAACGCGAGCAAACGCTGAACCAGCTGCTGGTCGAGATGGACGGCTTCGAAGCCAACGAAGGCGTGATCCTCATCGCCGCAACCAACCGCCCCGACGTTCTCGACCCCGCCCTGCTCCGTCCGGGCCGCTTCGACCGCCAAGTCGTCGTCCCGAACCCCGACATTCTGGGCCGCGAAAAAATCCTCAAGGTCCATATGCGCAAGGTGCCGCTGGCCACCGACGTCGATGCCAAAATCATCGCGCGCGGCACGCCCGGATTCTCAGGTGCAGACCTTGCGAACCTCGTCAACGAAGCCGCACTGATGGCAGCGCGAGCCAACAAGAGCGCCGTCGGTATGGTCGATTTCGAGGCTGCGAAGGACAAGGTCATGATGGGTGCCGAGCGCCGCTCCATGGCCATGACAAGCGAAGAGAAAAAACTCACCGCCTACCACGAAGCTGGCCACGCCCTTGTAGGCCTCAACGTTCCCCAAAGCGACCCCCTGCACAAGGTAACGATCATCCCGCGCGGTCGCGCCTTGGGCCTCACCATGAGCCTCCCCGAGCGCGACAAGTACGGCGCCACGCTCACCGAACTGACCTCGCGCATTGCCATGATGTTTGGCGGGCGAATTGCCGAGGAAATCATCTTCGGCAAGGAAAACGTGACTACCGGCGCCTCGAGCGACATCGACCACGCCACAACGCTGGCCCGCCGCATGGTGACCGAGTTCGGTATGTCCGAAAAGCTTGGCCGCGTGCGCTATAACGCGAATGAACAGGAAATTTTCCTCGGCCATTCCGTCGCGCAGCAAAGAAACGTCTCCGAAGCCACCGCCGAGCTGATTGACGAGGAAGTGCGAAGCCTCATCGAAAAAGGTGAAACAGCAGCCCGCTCAATCCTCAACGGACGTCTGGCCGACCTGCACAAAATCGCCACGGCGCTGTTGGAATACGAAACGCTCTCGGGCGACGAAGTCCGTGCGCTTCTTCGCGGAGAAGACATCGTTCGAAAGGACGAAAAGACTCCCCCACCGGCAGCAGTCCAAACAAAGCGAGGATCGGTTCCCGCCGCCTCCGAACCGGCGAAACCACTC
>CAZLIG010000259.1:0-2507 GCA_964559415.1 uncultured Rhodospirillaceae bacterium | reverse complement strand
GAAGTTGCCGTCCCATCCCCGTCAACCCCCGGACTTTGTTGAGCTCGATAGCGCCCGACTGGCAGCGGCGCTGATGATACCGCTTGCCATGGGCGATCTTGCCCGCATCTGCGAACCATTCACGCCTATTCAAAAGGCCGATTAACCATTTAACCAAGGAGGATACGATCATGGCCCTCGACTTTTCCGCTCTCAACGCCGCTCCCCGCCTGCTACTGGAGGCCGATTTGAAACCGATTCAGGGAACCCGCTTTCAGCCTACCGGTTTCCCCGATCTTGGCGCAGCTGTTTACGACGGTCCCGATGGCTGCCGGATGTTGCTGGTTGAGTCGGCGCAAAGTATGGCAAACCGTTTGGAAGCGGTTTGTTGGGATACGGTTGCCGACACTTGGGCACAGCCGCTCCAAGGCTTGCCCGTCATCAAGGTTGTCGACGATAAGGGTAAGTCGTTGACGAATTCTGTACTTGAATCGCACCGTATCAATTCACCGTACATCCTCGAAGGGAAAGACAAATCTGTTTTCGACAAATTAAAGGACGAGTTGTCGGGCATGGAGGAAGGTGCCGTTGATATCGGTAAACTCGCCAAAATTTTATTGAGACTCGATGCGAATGCGCTTATTCATGGGGTTTTTCTGGCAAAGAAAGAATTGTCCGGCGGTCGACTTCGCTTGCCGCGATTGATGTCGGCGTTCATCGAGGCCGCTGATGCCAATGTGGCGCAAAGCGGCGGGGTCAAGAATGACCATGTTAACCCCTCCGGCGATACGGCAAAGGGTTTCGGCAACGTCCCCTTCTCTCGAGACGAATACACCTCGCCGAACATTATCGCCTATTTCAATATCGACCTGACCCAACTGCGCGGTTTCGGCCTTGGTCAAAAAGTAGAACAGCTGCTTTTGGCGATCATGCTCTACAAGATTCGCCGCTTCCTTGACGAAGGAATGCGCCTGCGCACGGCCTGCGATTTCGATCTGGTTGGCCTGCGCGTAACCCGTCCGCAGCCGTTTGTCGTGCCCAGTCTTGTTGAACTTGAGGCCGCGATTCCCGCTTTGATTCAGGCGGTTGCCGCCGAAGGTCTTTTTGCTGAGCCACGCGTGACTACCGTAACCTGGAGGAAATAAATATGCTTGCCATCGGTTTTCGCTTCAGCGGCGGGCGCTATCACGCCACGCCGTGGGGGCGACATGTGAATGAGGCCGATGTCGAATGGCCGCCGTCGCCGTGGCGCATTCTGCGGGCTTTGATTGCGGTCTGGCATCGCAAGATTGACCATGGAGCCTACCCTGTGGCGGCGCTGGAAGGGCTTCTGACGCAACTTTCCGAGGCGCTCCCCGCCTACCGCTTGCCGGCGGCCATTCATTCCCATGTGCGCCACTACATGCCGGTGCGAGAAGGGGCCAAGGACAAGAATGCCCTGATCTTCGATGCCTTTGCCCGCGTATCTCCTGCGGATGAACTGGTTGCCGTCTGGTCGGACGTGACCCTCGATACGGAGTCACAACGGCTTCTCGATGAACTCCTCCTTGGGCTGGCTTATCTGGGACGGGCCGAAAGTTGGGTCGAGGCCCGACGACTCGAATCGTGGCAAGGTGAATCGGACTGTGTGCCGGGCGATACGGCCCTTGATGTGACGACCGGCGAGATCGGTGAAATCATCCCCCTCTTCAGTCCGCAATCGCCCCCTGCCTATCAGGCTTTTCGCTGCCAGTGGCAAGAGGCTAATCCGGTCAAAGGGAAGAAGAATGGCAGCGCGGTTCTGGCCGAATCGTGGCTGGACGCCGTCAGTCTGGAAACCAGCCAACTGCAAGCCGCAGGCTGGAGCCAGCCCCCAGCGGCGCGGCGGGTCTTTTACCGGCGGCCGTTCGGGTCGTTAAAGCCCGCGGCCGCAACGGTGATCGCTCGGTCTCGCCCACAACCGGCAACGGTGACGACGATCCGCTTCGCTCTGTATGGTCGGCCATTACCCCGCATGGAAGATGCCGTAAAGATCGGCGAACTCACCCGCATCGCCCTGATGCATCTGACCGATAAGCAGCTTGGACAAGTGCCGGCCTTGATCTCGGGTCACGACCTTCCCGAAACGAATCGCCATGATCACGCCTTCTTTCTCCCCGAGGGGAACGCCCAGGGGCGCATCGACCATCTGCTGGTTCATGCACCGGGAGGCTTCGAGGTAGAACACCTGCGAGCGATCAAGAAACTCAATCGGCTCTTTACCCGCGACGGCAGCGAGTGGCAGGTGATTTTCGAAGGGGCCGGTCCACTCGGCGACTTTGTCGAGGTGAGTCCCCATGCGGGTTGTGGACAGAGATGGCAATCTGTGACTCCCTATTTGCGGCCCTGGCACATCAAGAAGAATTTCGGGGTTGAGGAACAAATCCACCGAGAATGCCGCTTGCGTGGTCTGCCGGAACCATTGGAAATCAGACCGATGCCTGAGGTGATGGTGGGCAATGTGCCACGACGACCTGTGAACTTTTATCGTTTTCGCAGCAAACGTGGGT
>CAZLIG010000258.1:1223-2525 GCA_964559415.1 uncultured Rhodospirillaceae bacterium | reverse complement strand
CACCCCTTGGCAACCTCTTCCGTCGGCGGCAACTGCCGCCAGTAGGGCTCGCCGATGAGGATGATCCCGCCGGGGCGCAGGCTCCGCGCCAGCAGCTCGACGGTGCCGGCGACGCCCCCGCCGATCCAGGTGGCGCCGATACAGGCCGCCACGTCGGCTTTCTCGTCGGCGACATAACCGGCGGCATCGTCATGGATGAACCGGACCTGATCGGCGACGCCGAGTTCCTCGGCCCGGCGTTTCGCCTGCTCGGTAAAGAGCCGGCTCAGGTCGATGCCGGTGCCGACAATGCCGTGATCCCGCGCCCAGGTGCACAGCATCTCCCCCGAACCGCTGCCGAGGTCGAGCACCCGGTCCCCCGCTTCCAGACGCAGCGCCGCGCCGAGTGTGGCGAGCTTTTCGGGGGTGATCGGGTTGTGGATGCGGTGAGCGCTTTCGGTGATGTTGAAGATCCGGGGGATGTCCATTGCGGGGAAATTCCTTACGAGTGTGAATGAATTAGGGCAGGGCCAAACGTTCAAGGTCGGGGCACTGCGAGGCTTTATCGCTCAGCGTCCCATGCACCGCAGGGTTAGGACGATTTTGCATGTGCGATGATTTCCTTGACACGAATTCGCGCAGCATATACGCCAATCGCCAGAGAAAGCTGCCCAACCAAGCTTGCAACGAACAACAATAATCCGGTGCCGGTACCTATTCCCGACTTAGCCACCCACGGCAATAGGGACATGACCGCGAACAGCACGGCGAAGCCCAAACTGGCCCATGTATGAGCCTTCAGCTTCCAGTAATCCGCCCAATCCGTGAGGATGCGGATGGTTTCCTTATCTTCCTGTAGCAAAACTCGTGTCTCGTTGATGATCCACGCAGCTAAAGCAGTAGGCAGCAACATCAGGTACTTCAAGACTTCGTCATTCAACGAGAGCGAAGTCGCTAAGGATTCAAATTCGCCTCCAAAATACACGAATGCCAGCCATGTACCAGCCAGCACAAGTGCCTCAACGCTGACTACGATGACTCTGAGTAAGTAAAGTGTGCGCATGGCTTAATGCTTCATGTCGCGTTCGGTACTGACACGTTCGAATTGCGCTCGTGCGGCCTTTGCCAGCAACTCAGGCTGCGGTTCTTTTTCAAAGAGGAAGCTCTTTTGCGACTCGGAGGTTCGTACTACCACTTCGTGATCGCCTTCCGTACCGACCGCCTTGCCCGACCCATAGCCATCGGCTGCCATGAGCACGGCGGCGTCCGTAATGTCGGGGGTTTGTGTAGGCTCGTATTTGGGATTTTCAAGGATGTTCAGTA
>CAZLIG010000258.1:0-1213 GCA_964559415.1 uncultured Rhodospirillaceae bacterium | reverse complement strand
ATGCGACAACTCCCTTGACAACGACCGGTCGACAGGCCGTTCGGCTTCTCGGTTCTTTCTCGAACAGACACCTCGTCGGCTTGACGCTTCTTCACGTATTCATCAAGACTGCCCCACAGACGCCCGAAAAGAGGATTGGGTGGATGTACTTTTGCCGAAAGTTCAGTGATTCTGTCTAGGCTCCGAAGCTTTTGAAGAAAGGCGCGATAGTCGGCGACTGGCTCTACGGTGCAGTCGACGAAGAAATTGTCGTATGCAGCTTCAATGATTGCCTTGAACCGCCGGGGAAATATGTCCTCCTGTATCCCATTCCAGACATGAAGGAAGGCCAAGCCTGAGAATTGGGGGAGGTAGACGAATGGCGCGCTGGCCTCAAGAAGATTTCTCGCCCGTGCCTGAAGTTGGTGCTTGGATGCTTCGTCAACAACCTTCACCTTTCCTTCCTTCGAATACTTTGCGAGGTTGCCGAACACGAAGGGAGCCGTGGCGTCACGCATGTCAATTACGTCAGTAATCGTCCACTCAAATTGACCGATTGCCACAGTAGGTGCCTCAACGATTGCATCGAGTAGCTTGGTCTGGCTTAGTTCGCCAAGCTTTATCACTCTCGCCATGTAGTACCGACCGCGTCGCATCATTCGATCTCCCTGCATGTTGTATGAAGCGCCTTAACGCCTAGCATCACCGACAACAAACAAGAGCCTTGGGTCAAAGAAGAGCCTTGGATCGGGCTTCCAGGTTGTTAAGACCCCCTCAGATCGCAGATTAAGAGGAAGCATCCGGGGGTTTGAATTCATGACCTCGCCGCGCTGAACTACAAGAACAAGACCGTTGCCTTCGATCATGGCGACGGCAAGATGAAAAGTTCGCCATTCGCTCAGACCATCCGGCAAAAAGCAAAAAAGCCGCTTTCACCGGCAACTCACCGCTAAAAACGACTTCAACAACCGCGCTGTCCCGCTATCCAACCCCATCGGCCATCCCCCTGGAAATCGCAACAAAATAAAAAACTAATGCGACAAACTACCCCCGCCCCCGCCCCGCTGTCAAATCTTTTACGCGTCAACCGCAAACCCGCTGAACCCTGCGGCCCGAGGCCTTTCTGCTATATTTGACTGGTACTCGGGAAGCGAACGGATTTTTCAAAGGGGGCCAGAACCCCCTGTGTCAGGATAGATGTCGCCTCTCTTTGAGAGCCTTTGAGTGAAACCCG
>CAZLIG010000257.1:0-2529 GCA_964559415.1 uncultured Rhodospirillaceae bacterium | reverse complement strand
TCCACGTTAATTGGAACTTTACCTGCGGCTTGCGCCGCATCGCAGTGGAATGCCGCACCGGTTTCGTGCGCGAGGTCGCAGAGCAAGGCAACGTCTTGAACCGTCCCAATCTCGTTGTTGGCTGCCTGAACTGCCACCAGAAGGGTACGGTCATCCATTGCACTTCGGTACATCCCAGCGTCCACCCGGCCTACGGAGTCGACGGGCAGAACAGCCGCCTCGAACCCGCTTGATGCAAGGGCACGGCAGGGGCCAAGCACCGATTTATGCTCGACGGCCGAAAATGCTACCTTCAAACGTCCTCGTTGTCGACTCGCATCGGCAAGCCCCAGAATGGCCAAGTTGTTGCTTTCGGTGGCGGATGAGGTGAAGACCACCTCCTCGGTCTGGGCGCCAATAAGGTGCGCGACATGGCCTCTGGCTGCGTCAACGGCGCGCTTGGCGTCACGGCCCATCTGGTGAATTTCATTCGCGGAGTTGCCGAAGCGAACGGAGAAAAACGGAAGCATCGCCTCGACGACGCGAGGATCGCAGGGTGTCGTGGCGTGATTGTCCAAGTAGATCACTGACGTTGCCCCACCCATTGTTGCTCGATCGCATGGACCATCGCAGCGATGCGGTCCGGAGACACATAGGGAACTTGCCCGGTGATAGTTCCGTCTTCGCCCTCAAGACGCGCCGCCAAGTGGCCTTTGCCAAGTAGACGCTCCGCGCCCTTCTCGCCAAGAGCAATCTCGGAGGTGCCTTCGCCATCAACCCTCAACACCAAGCGATTGCCTAGGTTGGCCCGTAGTTGCATCGGCATCACGTTCGCATCTGGACGTTGCGCCGCGAAGATGAGGAAGATACCGGCGGCGCGTGCCTTCACACCAAGGCGCGAGACGATGTCCGAGACTCCCTCCCGGTATTCGTCCGTCATCATCCATTCGGCAAATTCGTCATGGACTATCCACAGAATTGGCGGCTGTTCGGTCGCGCCTATCTTTTTGCGCAGTTCCATGACGTTCGGAACCCGGTTCGCCCGCAACACCTCGTATCTGCGGTTCATCTCGGCCACGAGCCCGGTCAGAACAACCATGGCTCGGTCGGGGGTGGTGATGATGGGTTCGCTCAAGTGCGGAAGGGTCTCGAACGCGAAGTAATCGACACCCATCTTCGGGTCGATCAGCGTAAGCCTGAGTTGCTCTGGCGTGTTGGTTGCCGCCATGGAGAGAACCAGGTTCTGCATGAGAACAGACTTGCCACTGCCCGTAGCACCGGCAATCAGTGTATGGGGAGCGTTCTTTACAGGCGAGATCAAGAGGAGGCTTCCGTCTTCCTCACGAAGGCCGACGAGAAGATCGGTATTCCCGGCAGAACATGCGGGTTTCCAGCGCTGCCAGCACTCGTCCAGTTGCAGCATTCGTCGATTAATACGAGCGACCGCAATGGACACGACGCCGGGTTCGGGGCGCACGGAAACCAGATTCAACCTGTGGGTGGTAAGGAACTCGGAGCGTCGTTTAAGAACCTGTTCGACCGTCAGGTTCGCGCTCCCTTGGAACTTGAGCAGAGCGGCGTTGGGCGTCAGCGTGAATGCAAGCAGCTTCGAGTTCATCTGGAACTGCTGCAACGCGAATTTCGCAGCGTTGGCCGTCTGAACGAGCCAAGCTTGGTCCACTTCGGAATCCCCGTCGCCGGAGTCGTTGACCGAGAGACTTTCGGCGATTCCGTCCCATGCCCAGCATGTGTCAGCGGAGGCTATAGGCGGCGGAACGGGAGGAATTATCGTTTCTTCGCGCGGAGGTAGAACGGCGGGAAGGGCCACGATCACGGGACCAGGGGGCGTCGCGGGCATGTTTGGGACGTTTGTCGGCTCGCCGACTGACCGAGGAGCACCGTCTGGGCCACGACGCTCAGTCGGCGACTTATAGACGGCTGCAACCGTTTCCATGCGTACGGCCGCAGGATCGGACTGATGCCAGTAGTGCAAGAGGAGCTCACGAAGCTTAGCGCGGGAGAAGATCTCTTGGAAGGCATCGTCGCAATCGGACACAGCCACTCGGTCCGACACCTCAGGGGCGTCCGCCGGCCCGGAGACAAACACATGCGAGTAGCCCCGGAGGTAGATGGAACACTCGCCATCGCGAATGGCGCGTCGCCACTCGGAGAGACCAAGATCCTTGGTGGCCGGAAACTGAATGCCGCTCAGGACCATGTCGGAGAACCGGCTCAGCCAAATGTCGCGGTCAAGTCTTCCGGGATCGCCGAAGAGAGCTTTGCCGATTCGATCCATTGTCTGGCGCAGTTGGCGCTGGGACTCCGTTGCTTTCGGCCTGAGACTCGCGTATTCGATGTACTTTGCCTCCGAGATAACGACGGCAAGTCGGAGGGTACCGTTCTCGGCCTTCTCGGGACTCAGGCACATGATGTCGGCGATCTGCTCCTCGCGCTGACCGAGCCAATTGGCGTAATCGTCCAGGAAGTACCAGCCGAAGAAACGCCCTGTCTCGCCCAATTCCTTCTTGATTAGAAACCGACTCAGCACAA
>CAZLIG010000256.1:0-2576 GCA_964559415.1 uncultured Rhodospirillaceae bacterium | reverse complement strand
CCTCTTCAACGAGATAATCCCCCGAGAAGCGCTGGCTATTGCAAAAGAAGAGATTGAGGAGCACCGAAAATATCCAACGCTTCCTTACGATATCATGATCGAAAACCGAGCCTTTTTAAAAAAAATTTCGGCTAATCCAACAACACAGCGACCCAATCCAAAAGCTATTTCCCATCGCTCGACACTGGGAGCGGGTCTTTAGTATTCTCATTCTAATCGGTTTAAAATTTCTCAAATGACGCTAAAACGAACTTGTTACGCGTTCAAAACAGTTGACAAAAAGCGACCAGCTTCCTAATTTCCCCCCAATTTAACAAGCTTTGGTACTGGTTTCAGAGATGAATTTTACCTTAGAGACATCAGCGCCCGATTCGCCTGCAGAACAGGCCGGTGCCGAGTTGTTTCTTAGTGTTCCCCCGAAACAGAACCCCGGCTCAACCCAGCGGAACTCTCCGCTCTTGGACTTTTTCGACGACGTAGTACTCGAAGTATTCCCCAAAAGCGGCTCCAGAGCCGCTTTTTTATACCCAGGCGCGAAACCGAGGAGGGCGAAAGCAACTCCGCCGGACGAGTATGACTAACAAAAAGGTTTTACCGACATACCCTGCCGAAGAACCGATTGACGCACTCTTCCTCGTCGCGAGCATGACGCCGCGAAAAGTTCAGGAATATGCCGCAATTCTTTCCCACATCGGCAAGAGTACGGGCAAGCGCTACGTCATCAAAGCACTGAACGACTACGAGGACTACCACTCACCGGTGGAAGACGCGAACACGCTCGTCCAAAATCTCGCGAAAAAAGAAGCCGAGGCGATGCGAACGGTTATACGCCTCCGCGAGGGCGGCAAAAGCCACGACCAGTTCCTGAAGCGGCTCAAGGAGACAGGCATCGTCTTCAAAGGCGGCATCGAAACGGCGATGGCCCGCACCGTGGTGATGGTCGATGATACAACGACGGCCATCCCGAAGGACATTTGGGAAGCCATGCTTCCCAAACTTCAAAAACTAGTGATAGCTGATTCACTCAAGGCCTCCGACTGCCCCATCAAAGGCGAGGATGACGCCTACGTCTGCGTCGCAGACATCGGCCCCATAACCTCCTCTATCGGCCAAAAAGAATTCTGGTGCCTCCTCGCCGAAACCGCAGACAAGCTTGATAAATACAGGGGCAAACCTATCAAAGTGTACGATCAGGTGGCCTGCGCATTCCGGCAGGTAAGCGAACCCGACGGAGCACCGTTCGAACCCGCACTTAGCCAAAAGCCGCTTTTCGTTTACCGCGCCCCTGAAGGCTATGTCCCCAAAGAACTGGTGACGCGCTCCGACCACTTTTTATGCCCGCCCGAGACACCAACCACGCCGGTTTACGAAAACTTCGAGACTTATCTTCTCGAAAAAAGCATGAGGCGCGACATCGCCGACGATATGCTCTCGTCGATAGTTCCGAAACTCGAGGAGCTTCCCTCAAAGATACCCCCAAATGAATCGCTGGCTCTCGCAGCCTCCGAGACGGGGAAAAAAAACCAAAAACTCAAAGCTGTCGTGTTCGTCCCAAACAACACGAAGCTCGACCCCCAATCCTATGGCCTCGAAGCTTATGATGTGCACCCGATCTACCTTCCAACCAAAGGCACGCACACGTTTGAGCACCTGAACCGCAATCAGTCTCTCACGCGCGCTCTTTCGATGCACTTCGCTCTCGATAACGAAGACACGCTATCGTTCGACCACGCAGATATCCATGTCTTCCTGCCTCACGATGCAAGCAATCCGGTCCTTCACTGGTACTACAACCTGATGATCCGAAGCGCCCATGTGGCTAAGGCGCTGGACCTCTGCCAACATCACGTCCCTCTTCTGATCGTGAACAAAGACGGCTGCTTTGACGACATCAATGCCTCGCATATCGCCGGCGCCGAAGGCGGCTTCAACAAAGAGATGGTGCTCCATCCCGTCCACGTGGGCATGAGAACGGGAGAACAAATCGTCTCCTGCCCAAACATCACCCACACGCCCTTATTCTACACCGACATGCTTGACGTCAAAGACGCCGTTTTTGACGACGCCGTCAGAGACGTCTTGAGCTTCCGCCTTAAAGGCTACAACCGCATAAGCCGCCCCCCACAGCGCCCGCGCTATTTCGGCGGCAATTTAAGGCCCGACCACATTTTTGCCGCAACGGTGTTCGCCTCCGCAAGCAGCGACAAAAAAATCGACTGGGATAACGCCTGCGCCATTGGCCGTTTTCTCGCCGAACATCGCATCGGCCTTTGCACCGGAGGCGGAGATCAGCACCTGATGGTAGCCTCGGTCCGGGGCTACGAAAAAGGACGCGAAAAAAAGGCGCTCAACCCCGGGGACACCCACCTCACCTGCGTGAGCACGCACGATATCGTATACGTGGAGACGGTCGGCGGCAGTATGCCCCACTGCGACTACTGGGAACTTCATGACACCATCGGCCCCCGTATCGAAACGCTCGCGCGCAGTCCGCTTTTAATCTCGGTGGGCGGCGGCGATGGAACTGAGCAGGAAGTTGCCTTCGCGATGCTTAAAATGAAATACCTTCCGCGAAA
>CAZLIG010000255.1:0-2584 GCA_964559415.1 uncultured Rhodospirillaceae bacterium | reverse complement strand
ATCGGCGTCTTCGCGGCAAATGGCGTGGGTTTTCACGCGAAGGACGGCTCCGGCTACAAATTCATCGCCGACATGATCCTAAAAATCGACCCCATCAACCCCCACAGCGCCGCAAGCTTGGCCAAAAACTTTACCCGCTGGCGCGACTACACCCATAGCCGACAAAAGCTCATGCACACCCAACTCCACCGCCTCTCCAAAGCCCCCCTCTCCCCCAACACCTCCGAGGTTGTCCAAAAGAGCCTGAAAAGCTAGGTTATAGGCATGAGCCGACACCCACCCCTCTCCCCCAACATCGTCATTCCGGCGAAAGCCGGAATCCAGCACCGCGCGTCCGCGCGGTATAAAACTATTCCCCTCCCCTTGCGGGCTTGTTGCCGAAAAGAAAAACGTCCGGGGGACGTTTTTCCGACATCAAGGCCGAAGGTTGGTCAGGAAGGGGGAGTTCCGAAAGAAAGCCGTTTCAGACACAAGAGCCACGAAGCCCTTTAACCGTCATCCCCGCGAAGGCGGGGATCCCATTTGGTTTTCCTACCACCCAGAGGTTCGTAAGCGAATGACCACCCCTCTCCCTAAACTAGGCATCATCGCCGGAGGCGGCTCCGCCCCCCTCCGCGTCATCGAAGCGTGCCGAACGCAAAACCGCCCGCACTTCGTCATCTGCCTCGAAGGCCAAGCCGACGAAGGCCTCGCCTCCGACGCCCCCCACAAATGGCTCCCCTTGGGCGGCTTCGGAAAACTCCGCGACCTGATCGCCGAAGAGCAAATCGCGGAACTGGTTATGATAGGCCGCGTCCGCCGCCCCTCCCTCAAGGAACTGAAACCCGATTGGCTCGCCCTCAAGGCGCTCACAAAAATCGGCTTCAACCTCTCGGGCGACGACGCCCTCCTGCGCAATATCGGCCAAGCCATCGAACAGGAATGCAAAGTCCGCATGATCGGCGTTCAGCAAATTCTCGGCGGCATCCTCCTCCGGGAAGGCCCCCTCACCGCGCTCGAACCCGATGACCAAGCGCAACACGACATTGAACGAGGCATCGCCGTTGCGCGCGCCTTGGGCCAAGTCGATGTCGGCCAATCAGTCGTCGTCCAGCAAGGCATCGTCTTGGGCGTCGAAGCCATCGAAGGCACCGATGCCCTAATTGCCCGTTGCGCAAGCCTAAAACGCGAAGGCCCCGGCGGCGTACTCGTAAAACTGGCAAAGCCGCAGCAAGACGACCGTTACGACCTCCCCACCCTCGGCCCGGACACCCTGGAAGCCGCTTCGAAAGCCGGACTCCAAGGCATCGCGGCGGAAGCAGAGCGCACCCTCCTGATCGACGGCGACGCCGTGAAACTATTAGCCAACAAAAACGGCCTCTTTATTATCGGTATTCGCTAGATTTTCTTCAAAAAAACCGAATTTGAATTAACGAAAAAATAACGTTGGCTATAAGACACTTACACGCTATTTTCGTTTGAATGCTTTATGGGATTTAGGGCTGCAGACTAATGCCTATTATTCTACCCAGATACCAAGTCCTGCAAAGGAATATGTTCCGCGACGTTCGGCCGCCAACCGAACGCGTCGCAAATTTCATGTCGAAGCCCGAGATTTCGGCAGGCGTCGCATTACTGATTTGCATCGCGATGTTCGCCGGAACCGTAGGATCGAGATCCGCCATGGATATTCTCTTGATCCTCTCCTACTTCTATTTCCGATGGGCGCTCAGAAGACCGTTCGCGCTTCCCTTCAAAATTCCGCGCTACGCAAACATGGCGGACCCGCACAATCCCGCTCCCGGAAAAACGAGCGGCGGCAAGGCGGACGGCATCCTGTATCTCGGCAACGCGTCGGATAAAGACGACGAAGATTTAGGCCGCGAACTCTGGCTCACGAACACCGACGCGCGCACGCATATCCTCTACATCGGCACCACAGGCTCGGGCAAAACCGAAGGCCTGAAGTCGATGGTAACGAACGCCCTGTGCTGGGGATCGGGCTTCTCCTACACCGACGGTAAGGCCGACACGGACTTGTGGGCCTCGCTCTATTCAATTACGCGCCGCTTTGGCCGCGAAGACGACATTCTCGTCCTCAACTACATGACGGGCAACTCGGACGACGGCTCGACCTCGAACTCGATGAACCCGTTTTCAAACGGTTCGGCGTCCTACCTCGCCAACCTCGTCGTCCAGTTGATGCCTGATGCCGGCGGCGATAACGCGATGTGGAAAGAGCGCGCCGTCGCCTTGATGTTCGCCCTCATGCCCGCGCTCACCTTCAAGCGCGACAAGCAAGGCCTCCTTCTCGACGTTGGCGTGGTCCGCGATCACCTCGAACTGCAACCGATCATCCGCCTGTCACGCGACCAAACGCTACCGGCGCGCATCATCCACGGCCTCGAAGGCTACCTGAATACGCTGCCGGGTTACGTCGCCGCCGCTTTCGACGACGAAGGCAACGAGCGCCCGCCCTCGCCCGACCAGCCGATGTACGACCTGCAAGTCGCGCGTCAGCAACACGGCTACCTCTCGATGCAATTCACCCGCGCGATGCAGTCGTTGGCCGATGAATACGGCTACATCTTCAAAGCGCAGCTTG
>CAZLIG010000254.1:0-2604 GCA_964559415.1 uncultured Rhodospirillaceae bacterium | reverse complement strand
GAGGCTTGACCAATTCGAGCTGTGTAGAATCGATACAGTTCGAGAAGGCTATAGTTCGGTTCAAATAGGGATGGAGGCCCGTTATGAGTAAGTACTTTAAGGCAGCCGAGTACTATCCCGACGACAAGGACATCTACGACTTTCTGGACTCACAGTCACGCACCACAGATGTCATGCTCACGTATCTACGGAGCCGGGGCATATTCGCGGCCAAGCAGGCGGCGAAGGAGGAACTGCAACGTTACGTCTCTTTGCTCCACTTTGACTGGCAATCTGCGGTGCTTTTGGTTGACACGGTCGATCTGCGCGAGACACAGGATACGTTCACGAATCGAAAGGCCGCGATCCCGGTCGATGCAGAAGCTGTGACTGACGCTATTCAAGCTGTGCAGAACGACAGACAGCAGCGGAAGCGGGAAGTCTACAGGACCACGAGGGACGGTGAAGCAGTAGTTGCCCATATTCGCTATTTGGATGTCGACACATCAAAGAGCAGGGTGCTGCAGAAACGGGAGCGTGATCTCGAAATCCGCATCACCCCAAGTGCGGAAGCACTCAGCATCACCCATACCGAATGCGATAGAGCCAAAGTCATTGTTGAGAATGTCCTTGACGCGCTACTGACAAAACAGGAAATGACCGAGTTCAATGATCGTCGAATCGACCTCAGTTCAGTCCGCGATCACAGGCAACGGCTTGATTTCTTCATCAGGATGATGCGTGAGATGCCGGGAATGACGCTCTTGGACGTTTCCAACATCAAGATTGATCGAGTTCCGGCGACTGCTGAGGGCAGTGATGACGAGGCAGATGAAGAAGCCACGGAGGAAGCGCACGAGAAACTCAGGCGTGTAGTTCTAATGGGAGAGCAACTGCTACTCACTCGGGAGTTTAGGGAGTTGACCGACCGCGGCTTCTTCATTAGCTCTGCAAACTGGCTGACCGAGAAGAACGACGGGCACGGTATTAAGGTCGAGTTCCATGCCGGGTTCGGTGAGTCGGCAGAAGGGAGGGATTTCAGTTATAAGGTTCTTGGTGAATACCACCGGAACGACGCCGGTGAGATGCAAGTGGAGCGCAAGAGAGTATTCGGTAGCGATCGTTTAGTCTATCAAAAAGCCCTTGAAGACAGTGCATTCGCGGCCTTGGCGGCAATCGAAAGTAGGGGGGACGATGGGGACGTATCATAGGTCTAAATGCCTCCTGATTGAGGCCTACTCGCGTTCCCTCCATTCGAGGGTGGAGTCGGGAGTTCGTGAGCAATCGTACACCGAAGATGTGGGGGCTGGATTCCGCCTCCTTGCAAGGCGAACGGACCACTTCTTCGCTGAATACATAGAGCGCCAGATTCGAGAGGAGCATGTTACGGATCCGTTTGGCAGGGTCACTACGTTTGAGCGGATCGTTTACGTGACAACAGCCTTGCTTGTTAGTGTTCAGCCCCCACACATCATCCTGCTGGACCCACCATCAACGAGCAAGAAGGTGGTGCATATCCTGTGTGGCTTTGTCGACTATCGGACACCAGTTGTAGCCCCGACCGTCGATGTAGGGGCATGGGCAAGGGCCATCGAAGCCAGTCCCCTCAAAATGTGTTCCGATGAAGTCAGAGTACAAGATGTTCAATGGGGTGAGGGATTCTCGGGTGCAGTGTTTCTGGCTGGCGAAGGCAACATTTTTGGGAAAACAGAATCGCTTCTCGCAGGACGGGCACACTGCCTAGCGTCTGTTGCTGGGTCAGTACTCATCGATGAAACAAGAGCGCGGATACGTATCCATCGCACTGGAAGAGTTGAATTGGCACGGGCAATTGATGCGAAAAGTCACGCTGGCATACACCGCTTTGCAGGGTGATGGTGTTGACGAACAAAGCTAGTACCGCTACAGGAAGCGCGGACGCGGGCTCAAGCGTCCGGTTAGACAGACGTTCGGCTGGAGGAAAGACTATGAACCAAGCTCTCTTGCGACTTGCTGAACACCAAACAACGCTACGCAAGGCATACGCAATCATGGTGTCCCTGAGTGTCGGCGCGGCCGTCTTTGGCCTCATCTTGGTCGCTCAACTGCCTAGTCCGTGGTCAACGGTGGTCGCTGCGCTTGTTGGAGGGGCCATCAGTTTCCTTGCCTCAATGCTTGCTCAGTTCTTCGCGTCCAAAGAGCAAACAGAAATGGTCAAGGCTGTCACTCTCGACGCGGAAGGCATCCTTCCTCTTCCAGATGCCTTTCGGCGTCTCAAGTGGATCGCCTACGCGACAAAACGCGCCGGAACCGATGGTAACAAGATCACAGAGTGGCGCATGACGCCACTTTTGAAGTCTGGAGGAGCAGGTCCACGGTTTGTCACATACTCGCTTGAGACAACAAACTTGGTTGGAGACATGGTCTCCTACACTGCCACTTTCGTTGGATTGCAGGGCTGTGTGCTCGGAGCCATCACTCGAGAGAACGAAACATCGTCCTCCGTCATCTTTGACACCACCGTTCCAGATGCCGGAGTGTTCTTTGGTGCAGCCTACCTAACCGATTGGGGATCAGAGCGGGATCTGACACTTGCGCTGATCGGCACATCAGAACCCCCACAACTCTCCGAGATGTCCCCGAAAG
>CAZLIG010000253.1:235-2615 GCA_964559415.1 uncultured Rhodospirillaceae bacterium | reverse complement strand
CATCTTACTTAGCCACAGCCGCAGCCGACAAACCCGTTTGCATCAGGTTGCCCGTACTCCCCATAATCGCATTCATAACCTTCGAAACCTCGTTTTAGAGCAAGACCCGTTTAAATAAACTACTCGTCATCCCCGCGAAGGCGGGGATCCCATTCCTTTTCATCTTACTTAGCCACAGCCGCAGCCGACAAACCCGTTTGCATCAGGTTGCCCGTGCTTCCCATAATCGCATTCATAACCTTCGAAACTTCCGTCATCGGCGCATTGGACACATAGACAATGTCCGACGGACGCACCGGGAACGTATCGAGAATAAAGAACGAATATGGATTTTCCATATCAACGCGATAAACGACCGGAATCGTATCGCCCGAAGCCACTTGTGTCGAAGGCTGCGGCAATTTGCTCGCAAGCTCCTTAGGCTCGCGCCTGAAAATGAAAATGCCTTGAGGGTCCGCTCTTTCGTCCTGAAGCCCCGAAATAGCCCCCATCGCCTGCAATAAACTGGTCGTATGTTGGCTAAACGGAATCTGCCCGACCTTGCGCGTTGCCCCAAACGCATAAAACATATCTTGCCTTCGCGAGATAAGAACATCGTCCCCCGGCGAAAGCTGAATATTAAGCGTCGGGTCGTTCATGATCCGGTAAAGATCGGACGAAAAAGTCTTGTCGTATCTGCGAACCTGTACAATCGCCTCATGCGGCTGCAACTTAGGCCCGCCTGCCGAAGCAATCACGCTCATCAGCTTGTTGCCGCCTGGCGTCAAAGCAAACCTGCCGGGATGCCCGACCTCGCCCTGAAGATAAACGGTGCTCGTCACATTATCGGCAAACTGCACCGACACCTGAACATTATAGGCCTTGCCCTTAAGCCTTCCCGCAATCTCGGTCTCGACTAAAGGCAACGACAACCCGCGAACACTAAACCGCCCCGCATAAGGCACGGAAATTGTCCCATCCTGATCGACAACAGCCGCTAGATCGGGACTACGAGCACCTGTAAAAATCCCGCCCTGCTGCGGAGCCGGCTCCCAAATGGTGATCCGCAACACATCGCCCGGCCCGACAAGCCCGTAAGGCCTCGGCAACGGAAACCCTGCCGTAGCGACAGGCGCAGGCGTATCGTGATATGCCCTGACCATCGTCGACAAATCCTTGTTCAAATCGACAACCATATAGGACTGCTGACCTGCGTCATTGGTGGGAACGCTCTCAATCTGCCCAGTCCTCGGTCCATCACGCGACACCCAAGCGCACCCTGTAACAAGCAAAAGCACAGAGAAAAGCAGCGCCTTTTTCACACGAACGTCCATAGGCAAATCCATTGAGATAGTGATGCAGATAAACCGAAGAGGCGGATAACCTACGCCATCCCCACTTCTCTGGCAACCGCAAGCAATGCAACAATATTCCGCACGCAGATCAAACCAACTCCGCCAGCGTCTTCACCAGCGTGTTAATCTGCTCTTCGGTATGCAGCGCACTGAAAATAAACCGCAGCCGCGCCGCTCTCTCCTCGACAGCCGGATGAATAATCGGCTGCACATTGATCCCCCGCTCGAAAAGCTCGTTCGAAAGCTTCACGGCCTTAAGCGAGCTTTTCACAATGACCGGAACGACCGCGTATCCCTGCGAAGTCCCGGTATCAATCCCGCGCTCCCTGCACATATCTAAAAACTGCGTCGCGCGCGCCCGCAGATTGATGACGCGGTAAGCCTCCTCCCGGATCAATCCCAGTGCCGCAAGCGAAGCCCCCGCCAACATCGGCGAAAGCCCAACGGAATAAACGAAACCCGGCGAAGCATACTTAAGGTTTTCAACAAGGGCGCGTTCCCCCGCAATATATCCGCCGCACCCGGCCAGAGACTTGCTCATCGTCCCCATCCAGATATCGACATCCTTCCCCTCGACGCCGAAGTGCTCGCGAATGCCGCCTCCTGTCTTTCCCAAAACGCCAAGAGAATGCGCCTCATCGATCATGAGGAACGCCTTGTACCGGCGCTTTATGTCGATGAACTTCGGCAGCTCCGGCACGTCGCCGTCCATGCTGTAAAGCCCCTCGATAACGATCAGCACGCGTTCGAATTGCCCACGAATTTCCGAAAGGATCGAATCGAGCGCCTCAAAATCGTTATGCGGAAACGAGCGCCTCGCCGCGCAGGAAAGCTTCACGCCCTCGACAACGCTGTTATGAATGAGCGCGTCGTGAATAACGAGATCCTTCGCCCCGAACAGGTACCCGATGGTCGTCACATTCGTCGCGTGACCACCCACAAAAACAACGCAGTCCTCAACGTCGTAAAACTTGGCAATGGCCTCTTCAAGTTCGCGATGAATCGGCCTCTCCCCCGCAGCAAGTCTGCTGGCCGAGACAGTAGTG
>CAZLIG010000253.1:0-225 GCA_964559415.1 uncultured Rhodospirillaceae bacterium | reverse complement strand
TGGCAGCCTTCGCCGCCGCGCTGACCCTCGGGTGCCCCGAAAGCCCAAGATAGTTGTAGCTCGAAAAATTGAGGCACTCCCGCCCGTCAATAACAGTCGTTGCCCCGGCATTCCCCTCATGAACCTTAAAGAAAGGATTCCCAACGCCAAGCTTCCGCGCCGCAATCTGAGGAACCAAAAGCTTCTCGTAATTCGGAAATTGATCGAAGCGAATATAAGAGTCGG
>CAZLIG010000252.1:728-2683 GCA_964559415.1 uncultured Rhodospirillaceae bacterium | reverse complement strand
GTCTTCATGCAGACGCTGCTTCACTGTTCTGTGATCCCCAGCCTGTCTGTTCGAGAACTTGAACAATCCGGCGAGAACGGCGGCCTCGGGTGGCACTCCGGGTCCCTGAAGCGTGCGGATGGCGGAGCGATAGTCGCCACTGAACAAGGTCTTGAACGCCTGCGCAAGCGTTTCGCTCTCGCCGGTGTTCTTGTAAATCTTCATCGCGACGTCACGCGCCTTCTCTTTCTCGATGTACGGGTCCTGGCACTTCGCCAATGAAAGGACGAGTTCGGCATGTGGCCGGAGTTGGCAGTCCAGGTCGAGCAAAGCGGTGAGGAATGGATCGAGAGCCGTTGGTGGTGAAGGATCAACGTCGTGCTTCCCGAGGACTGCCGCAGCAAGAGACAGATATGCATCAGGATAGTCTGCATACTGTCCGCACTTCTGGGAGAAATAGCGGGCTGTGTTCCGAAGGAAGGCCATAATGCCAAGGTAGCGGTCGAACTTGGCAACCGATTCGGCTGTTTCCGCAACGTGTTTGGCATTACGGCGGACTGCCTCAGAAGTGGATGGGGCGTCTTGTTCACGAGCCTCGGGGGCATCGCCTGAGAAGAGATGCCGAGGCACGGGCAAATCCGGTTTCTCCCATCCGTTTACATACCGTTCTACAGGGCCAGCGCTTGCTGGAAGTGAAATGCCCACAAGGCGAGAGATAGGCAATGGCGTGGCGAGTCGTAGTGTGCCGCCCACACGGTCTGCGTCCGCCACTTCGTCCGGGTGGAGGAGGATTTTCAGCAGGACTTGCCGCTTCTTAAGCGGCTGAGGGGTCTCGAAGAGCGAAATGTCGCCCGGCGATAGTCCTTGGTTGTCCGCAAAATCTGCGGCAGCACCGGCCTTGTCGTAGACAGGAGGATAAAGCAATCCATGAACGAGAAACACCTGCGCACGGAGTTCGTCCACTGGCATGAAGTAGGTATTATCGCCTGAGAGTCGATCCTTATGTGTTGTGTAGCCCTCAACACGTCGTTCTTCGGAAACCGCCGTCTTCTCTTCGACGTGTCGCGTTGACTCATTCTTGGAACACGTGAAGAGATCATCAGCAGTCTGTTTTGTGTCGCTTGTTGCGAGGGATTCCCGAATCAGCCCCTGCTTGAGTGCTTCGGAAACCGTTATGCACGCCGAGGCCCCTTTGGGACGGATGCAGGCAGACCGGTTGCGTTTGATGTGTTCAAGGCCGCTTTGAAGTGCCTCGAACGTTTTGCCATCGCGTTCGAACATCGCTCCTTTGTTCATGGATTGCTCCTAAAAAGGTTCCACGGTCCTCGCTGTTGCGTGTGCTGCATCGAGTTCCACGCGTTCGTAACTGTCTGGAGTGAAGCACCCAACCGGGTCACATTGGGGATCTGAAAGGTCGCGGTAGACAAACAACTGCCCACGCGCTCTCGTACATGCAACGTACCATTCTGGAGGAATATTCGTGAAGAAATTGATCCGCGGCACGATGACTGTGTTGAACTCCATCCCCTTTGCGGATTTGAATGTTGTCACTACATACCGCTCCAGTTGAGGGGGGACATCCTCTTCATTGTGGTACTTGCTCGCGGTGATGCCCATCCCTGATACGAGCGCGTGAACCTCGTCGACAGACTCCCCCGAATGATAACGCGGGTGCTCGCGGTAAGGTCCCAGAGGACAGAGCACAGCGACGTTGCCTTCCGCATTCTCCAGCGTGGTTCGTAGGTGAGCGTTGCGGCTGTTCGCATTCCTGTAAGCAACGACGGTTGGCTTCGGCCCCCGGCGGTTGGCGCGTTCCAGTCGCTCAAGGATGGCCTCATCCCATGCAACGCGGTTGGTCCTTGGGATGAACTGGCGGGCGAACTTGTATGTCTCGTATGTGTTTCGGAAATTGCGGCCCAGGGCGAAGCGACGGTACGTGGCAAAGGAGGTTTGCAGAGAGTGTTCTATCTGCTCCA
>CAZLIG010000252.1:0-718 GCA_964559415.1 uncultured Rhodospirillaceae bacterium | reverse complement strand
TTCGTGCGCCATGTCGCGGATGCACCTGCTGGCCGTTGTCCGCCCCGACAAAGCATCGTCTGAAGTAGCGCGGGAGGGCTTCGTACACGCAGGGCGGGAGGTCCTGGCCCTCGTCAATGAGTAGTTCGGTTGGTGGGTTCTGGGCCAGACGGGTGTTCGAAATAGCCTCGATCATTTGTTCGGCGGTTGGTGGCGCGTCGGTTCTGAAGTCTGAGTTTGTGAGCGGGCAATACCATTTATGGAAGGTGCTGACACGGCGCGTAGGAACCTGCTGGACGTTGGCCAGATTGCGGATGGCCAGCACAAGCATGTTCTGGTACGTGACCAGATGGACATTCGCCTGTTGGTTGTTTAGGCGGACAAGTCGGTAGATGGAGACGGTGGTCTTGCCGCTGCCAGGGCACCCTGTGATGAGGGCACTGCGGAAGTTGTCGTCGTCTATCATGCGGAGCATCTCGAGGCCATCCGGCGTGGCTCGCATCTCCTCCAAAGACGGCAGATGGAATTCAAATGGCATCTCTTTGAGCCCTTTCGTGTCCCGACAATGGGTCTGTCAGAGCAGGACCGCGTCCGCCCAGCATCTTTGCCAACGCCTTTCTTCGCCGTTCAGCCATCGCATCTTCCTCTTGTGCCGAAAGTATCAATATGCAACAATCCGCGTCGGTTTGCAATCGGTAGTTTTCATGGAGACGGCGGGATGATAGCAGAACCGTGGGTT
>CAZLIG010000251.1:1908-2800 GCA_964559415.1 uncultured Rhodospirillaceae bacterium | reverse complement strand
TCCGGTATCACATCGATGAACTCAACGCTTGGTCCGAACACCGAGGCCATATATCGACCTCGGACGAGAGGGCGAAGTGATGATTGTAGCACCCCGCCCGATAAAAGTTTTGAACGAGAGGCTGCCCGTTCGCTACAGCGCTTTTGCGGGCGCGCTCGCGGGCATCCTCTCGACCGGAACCGATGTTCTGACCCCGTTCTTTCGCTCTCCGGGGAGGTGTTCAGCAGGTCAAAATTCACCTCGCCGCGCGTCCTTTTTCATGGGCGGATTGACCATCGAAGACTGCGCCGGAACGATCAAAGTCTGTGTCTCCCACAGTCCACGCGCTGCGGTTTTAACCCGTCCGCGCATGGTTCGGCGACGTGTCTTTTTTTTGGCAGTCCACTTCGGCGGAACTCGGTTTCAAGGTTCTCGAACACCGTCCTTTGGGCCGCGTTCAAGAGTTCTTCGGCAAGCTTTTGGCGCTCTTTTTTCGTCCGCTTGAGCCTATGTCCGCCGCTGTAGTTTTTGTGTATGCGGCGGATGCTGGTTCGTGAAATTGGGCGGAGGGAGACGTGGGGGGATGGGGAGTTTGGAGGGCAAGATAAAGCGCATTCACATGTGAATGCTTAGTGTCCTGTCTGCACATCCTTTTTTTCCGGCGCTTATGTGCATGCGCCAAAGCCGCGAGCATGTTTTTTGTAAGTGGTTGTTTTTTCTCTCATCAGCAGGAGGCTGTTTATGAACGACGATTATGACTTTCAACCGCGCCTTGGAAGAATTGGAAACCGTGGTTCGAGGCTCTACGCGCACCAAGTCCTTGCCGCGATCAATCGCGCAGGCGGACGGCAGAGAAGCAAAAGCAAGTTCACATGAAGCCGTATAGGACGCGGCAGCGCCATCGGTGCCGTGC
>CAZLIG010000251.1:1391-1898 GCA_964559415.1 uncultured Rhodospirillaceae bacterium | reverse complement strand
AAATTCGCGGCCTATCGCCATCGTCGCGCCATTGTGAAGGGGCGTATCGTGAAGCTTGCCGGAAAGGGGATGAGCCGGGCGGCGGCGCACCTCCGTTATATCCAACGGGAGGGCGTCAGCCGGGACGGGGAACGGGGCCAACTCTATAGCGCCGACCGCGACCGGGCGGACGGCAAGAGCTTCCTCGAACGGGCCGAGGGCGACCGCCACCAGTTCCGTTTTATCGTCGCACCCGAAGACGGCATCGAATACGACGAACTGAAGACCTTTATCCGCAATCTCATGAGCCAAATGGAAAAGGACTTGGGGACGCGTCTCGACTGGGTTGCCGCCGATCATTTCAACACAGGACACCCCCACGTTCATATCCTCGTCCGGGGCAAGAACGACCTTGGCGAAGACCTTATCATAGCCAAGGACTATATGACCGTTGGCATTCGCCAGCGAGCCGCCGAGATTGTGAACTTCGACCTTGGCCCTCGCTCGGACTTGGAGATAGAAACGCAG
>CAZLIG010000251.1:0-1381 GCA_964559415.1 uncultured Rhodospirillaceae bacterium | reverse complement strand
GACGGCGGAGAGATTAACCAGTCTCGACAAGCAGCTTTTGAAGATGAAGGAGAACGAGCTAGGCGTCTCTCCCTTGGGCTTGGAACCCTTTCGGCAGACATTGTTAACGGGCAGGCTTAAGCACCTTGAACGGCTTGGCCTTGCCGAAGAGCGCCGTCCCGGCCAATGGCACATTGACGATGATCTTGAACCGACCCTTCGGCGCATGGGCGAGCGCGGCGACATCCTCAAGACGATGCAGAGGGAGATGACCGAGCGAAACATCGCTCACAGTTCCGTTGATTACGAGATTTACGACCCGACCGCGCCGGAGGCGAAGCCCGTTGTCGGGCGCGTCATAGCAAGGGGCCTGTCCGATGAACTCAACGACCGCCACTATCTGGTGGTGGACAGCGTGGATGGGCGAGCCCTCTATATCGACATAGGCCGGGGCGATGCCACAGAGCCAACGCCGGAAGGTAGCATCATCCGCGTGACGCCCAAAAGCGTCGAACCAAGGCAGGTGGACAGGACTGTTGCCGAAGTCGCGGCGGCGAACGGCGGACGTTATAACATAGCCCTGCATATGAACCACGATCAGCGGGCTTCTTTTGAGTTTGCGGAAGCTCATGTCCGGCGCTTGGAGGCGATCCGCAAACTTACCGAAGGCGTTAGCCGCGAGCCGGACGGGACATGGATCATAGAACCCGACCACCTTGCCCGCGTGGCTGAATACGAACGGACGCTTGCCAAGCGCACGCCCGTTATCGTGGACAAGCTTTCAAGCCTGAGTATCGAACAACAGATAACCAGAGAGGGCGCGACCTGGCTCGACCGTCATCTTGTGTCCGGCCACACAGAACCTCCGCGCGACTCCGCCTTTGGCCGGGAGATAAAGCAAGCCTTCAGACAGCGCCAGCAATGGCTCATCAATCAGGGGTTGGCGCAGGAGCAGCAAGGAACCATCACGTACAGCCGCAATATGCTCGGCACGCTTCAAGGCCGGGAGTTATCGCACGTCGCCGGAGAGATTGCCCAAAAATCCGGTTTGAAATACTCCGAAGCATTGTTTGGCGATTGTATAAAAGGCACGGTCTCGAAAACCCTCGACCTCGCCAGCGGCAAGTTTGCGATGATCGAAAATAGCCGGGAGTTCAGCCTTGTCCCTTGGCGGCCCATTCTCGAAAAGAACATCGGCAAAGCTGTGTCCGGCATTATGCGCGAAGATGGAATTTCTTGGACGATTGGACGGCAGCGGGGATTAGGGATTGGAGGGATGTGAGGAAGAACGCGATGGCGTAGAGTCCGCCGCTTCGAACCTCCCGCCGAGGCGCTTGGTTCTTTGGTCAAGAATAAACATAGTTGAGCAAGAATGAAGCCTATAAGAGATTTTGAGGAGCCG
>CAZLIG010000250.1:0-2811 GCA_964559415.1 uncultured Rhodospirillaceae bacterium | reverse complement strand
ATATCGGCGCGAACCTTGTGCAGATCGAAAGCTATTACCGGCTTAGCAATGCCAAAGAAGGCGAGTTGCCGCGCATTGCGATTGGGAAGGTCGAGGACAACCTTAAGGTCCTCGGCGTGCGAGGGAGGTTGTCGCAGGTGCTTCAGAACCTGATCGACAATGCGCTTTCGTTCTCGCCGCCCGGCAAGCCGGTGATCGTGTCGGCTTCGCGCTGCGGGTCCTTTGTGCAGATCGAGGTCGAGGACTGCGGGCCGGGGATTCCCGAGAACAAGCTGGATGCAGTTTTTGACAGATTTTATACCGAACGGCCCAAGAGCGAGAAGTTTGGGACGCACTCGGGGCTTGGGCTTAGCATCTCGAAGCAGATCGTCGAGGCGCATCGCGGGCGGATTTGGGCGGAAAACCGCCGCGACGATGACGGGAACGTTATTGGGGCACGGTTCGTGATGCAACTGCCCGCGATGGCGGGCTGACTGTTACTTTCTGCACTCAGGCTGCCAGTGTTTTTTGGCGTAGCACGTGCAATTTGAACGTTTGGGGCATTGCCAGCAGGTGACGGTTTCGTCGGCAGCCTCTCGAAAAGAGATTTCGGTAAATTCTATCAACCTATGCCTCCAGAATAAAATCTGCGGGAAGATTACTTCCTAAGTATGAAAGTAACTAGAAGTGTCCGTGAGTTAACCTTACTCGCCGCTGTTCTTTGTCTTGAATTTGTAGGCGCAGAGGTCGCGGACGAGGCAGGCGGGGCAGGAGGGTTTTCTGGCCGTGCAGACGTAGCGGCCATGTAACACAAGCCAGTGGTGCGCGTGGCGGCGCCATTTGGCGGGGATGACTTTCATAAGCTGCTCTTCCATTTCTTCGGGGGTTTCGGCGAGGCCGAGGCCTGTGCGGTTTCCGACCCGCAACACATGGCGGTCTACAGCGATGACGGGTTGGGCGAAGCACTGGTTCAAAACCACGTTTGCGGATTTGCGGCCTACGCCGGGGAGTGTCATCAGCTCTTCTTGGGTTTGGGGGACTTCGCCGCCGAAGGTGTCGACAAGGGCTTGCGAAAGCTTCATCACGCTTTTTGATTTGACGTTATAGAAGCCGATGGTGCGGATGTATTCTTTTAGGCCCTCTTCGCCAAGTTTTAGCATCTGCTGCGGAGTCTGCACTTTTTTGTATAGCGGGGCCGTGGCTTTGTTCACGCCTTTGTCCGTCGTTTGGGCCGAAAGGACGACGGAGACGAGGAAGGTGTAGGGATTAGGCGCGTCGAGTTCGGTGCGGGGTTCGGGATTGGCTTCGGCCAGGCGGCGGAAAAATTCATCGACGGAGGCGGGCTTCATGGAGCGGTTCCAATGGGAGGGAGACCAAATGGGATCCCCGCCTTCGCGGGGATGACGGATTGAGTTAGCTTGGTGAGGGCGAGGGGAAAAGGCATTAAGGCTTCTATAAAGGCAGTTCCGTTCCCATGGCGCGCTGGAGCGGTTCCAATGGGAGAGAGACCAAATGGGATCCCCGCCTTCGCGGGGATGACGGATTGAGTTAGCTTGGTGAGGGCGAGGGGAAAAGGCATTAAGGCTTCTATAAAGGCAGTTCCGTTCCCATGGCGCGCTGGTAGAGTTCGGCGACGGAGGCGCGTTCGTTTTCGTCGCATTTGTTGAGGAAGCTTAGGCGGAAGGCGGCTTCGATGTTGCCGAAGATTCCGGCGTTTTCGGCCCATGTAATGACTGTGCGCGGGGACATGACCGTCGAGATGTCGCCTTGCATGAAGGCTTGGCGCGTAAGATTGGCGAGCGAGACCATGCAGCGGACGATGTCCTTCTTTTTGGCAAAGGCGGGCACTTTTGCGAGCACGATGGCTTCTTCTTCGTTCGCGGGGAGATAGTTCAGCGTGGCAACGATGTTCCAGCGGTCGAGTTGGCCTTGGTTGAGGGCGTGCGTGCCGTGGTAGAGGCCTGTGGTGTCGCCCAGGCCGATGGTGTTGGAGGTTGCGAACAGACGGAAGCAGGGGTGCGGGGTGATGACGCGGTTTTGGTCGAGCAGCGTGAGTTTGCCTTCGACTTCGAGGACGCGCTGGATTACGAACATCACGTCGGGGCGACCGGCGTCGTATTCATCGAAAACAAGCGCGCAGGCTCGTTGCAGCGCCCACGGGAGGAGACCTTCTTTGTATTCGGTGACTTGTTTGCCGTCCTTCAGGACAATCGCGTCTTTGCCGATCAGGTCGATGCGGCTTATATGGCTGTCGAGGTTGATGCGGATGCAGGGCCAGTTGAGCCGCGCTGCCACTTGCTCGATATGCGTCGATTTGCCGGTGCCGTGGTAGCCCTGGATAAGGACGCGGCGGTTATAGGCGAAGCCCGCGAGGATCGCCATTGTGGTTTCGGGGTCGAAGCGGTAGGCGGAGTCGATCTCCGGCACGTGTTCAGAAGGTTGCGAGAAGGCGGGAACCTGCCAGTCGCTTTCGATATCAAACACCTTTCGCACCGACAGTTTTGTGTCGGGCTTCACGAGCTCGGAGGTCACGGTCATTGGTTTGGCTTCCATGATGTCTGCTGAGTTGCTCATCATTTCAGAGGGAAATCAGGGGGTTAATTATAGTTGGTTTACGGGAAAAAGGAATAATAATCTGAGGCTTAATTGTCATATCCTACTTGTGTGAACGGGTTTCATGCTCATGTCACCTGTTTTTCTTTTAATAGCATATAGAAAAATTCCTGCAGTCAGGCTGCGCCGCCTTTACTAGGCTTTCGGATAGATATGATAAAACGTTATATTTTATCTTGTAATAGACACAATACAGTGCTATGATAGATATGTTATAGT